>NZ_JAYWYX010000006.1:0-136595 GCF_048147925.1 Acinetobacter sp. 226
CCTCATACCCAAGTTGTCACTTGAATTCTGTTCAAATGAGCAGAGTGTTGTCTTTTAAATCTTTGTGCAACAAAGCCACTTTAATTTAATGCATTGTTTTATAAAAATACTGGAGATCGAAATTAATATTTCATTATTTTTTGTACGCATTTGCTTACGTCAATTCAGGTACTTTGCATCTATACGAGCTGCCCATCATTTCCTATGATGAAGTCATCAGGAACAGGATGTTCCATAGAAGAATAACCAGAGATAAATACAAGGAAAGTAAGGTACGACAGGAGTTATACCAAGCAAACCAACACGGAAAACCCCTGGCAGGATGCTGGGGGTTTTTCACTTTTATCTTTTTATAAAGTCCAACTCAGAACAGCAGTAACTCAAAATTATTTATCTTCAAAGCTAAAAAAAGCACCTTCAGGTGCTTTTTTTCATTGTTGGGCTAAATTATAGCGCAACGATATTGATCGCATTTGGACCTTTTTGACCATCAACTACGCTAAAAGAAACACGTTGACCTTCAAACAAAGTTTTGAAGCCAGAACTGCTGATTTCTTTAAAGTGTGCAAAAACGTCAGGACCTGATTCTTGTTGAATAAAACCAAAACCTTTAGTTTCGTTAAACCATTTTACTGTACCGGTAACTGTAGTAGACATAATATAAACCTGTTAAATTTTTAATAATTTTAGTCATCGAAATGACTATGGATAACTTGGAAAAACAACAAGAATTGAAATAAAGATCTGAAAAAACTGAGGATTATAAATAATACTGCGGCACTTAAAGAAGTTTAACTAAACAACGCTTTTTTCTAGTTAAAGACAGCATAACCTAAATCATAAAATATTCAAGTTTTTTATATTTATTATTTATTTTTCTTATAAAAAAAGACTCGAATTTTTTGCTTTTAAATTTTGTCCTGATCCGTTTGCGCTTTATGCAGAGCATTTCAGCATCAGCGAATTAAATCCCCTAAATCTATGTTGTGCTTAAGTTGTTTTATGTTAATAAAAATCATTTTTTAAGTAACAATGTTTTTATAAGTATATGTAATTTATGAATTTGGTTGACATAAGGATTTTGTGTTTAAGTTAGTTATTGTCATTGCCGAGGTATAAGAATCCACCTATATTAAAAATTAATTGGAAAAATTAACTATAAGAATTTCTTAATTTTAATTTAAAACCATAACAAGAGTGAGTCTCATGGATTACTGGAACGGTGTGTTGCTTATATCCATCATCACCATGGTTGGGCTGGCCATGATCATCCTGTTTGTCGGATGTAAAATGTGGAAAAATCTGGTGGTGACTTTGCTGATAGCCACCTTGATCGGTTTTCTGATTATGTGTGCGATCAACTTTATCTTCGGTGACCGTCTGCAATTTCTTTGGGGTGTGCCTCAAAGTCACAATAGTAATTTCATGCTGGAAATGGGTCTGATGAGCCTGTTAATCGGTGGCGTGAGTACTTTTATCATTATGCTCGGCACGCTGGTAGCAAAAAGTAACAATAGAAATCAAAGTGATGAAGACTAGTTGTTAGCAAAATAACAGATATCGGCATAAGCGGGAGTGTACCGGAAAACCCAAAAAGTATAATGAGAATGCTTACAAAATCTAAAATCAAAACAAATTATCTTCAGCCCAAAACACAGCAGCATAGGGCTACGGAGTATGAATGTAGTTTCATCTTCCGTAGCGACATAATTAACCTGTAAAAAATTAAAGTTAAGAAAAACTTAGAACATCATTCTCAGGCCTGCCCCATAGATCCAGCCTTTTTCAGAGTCAGAGCTTTGCTGCCAGTCCGTCTGTTTGTTACCTTTACTATATTCATAACCCACTTCCAGATAAGGCATGAGCTTTTTGCTCAGCTCATAACGTGTTTCCAGACCCAAGGTTGCATGACGAAGACCGGTTTTTTTCGCATTCGCTGCCTGATCATTCAGGGTGAGATCCAGCTCGATAAAAGGCTGCATAATCAGTTTCTGCGTCAATAACAGGTCACGTTCCGTTTCCAGCTTTAATCCCACAAAGTCATCTTCACCGATATACAGATAAGCATCAGTTTCAAAAAAGTAGGGAGCCAGGCCATGCAGGCCAAATACCGCATCGAAACGCTCGTTCTGTTGTCGTATTGCAGCCCCAGCTAAATTTTCCTGACGGTAACGCACACCAGCCTGTACATCCCAGAAATCAGAAATATTTCGGCTATACAACACTTTGGCATCATATTCGGCCGAATGGGATTCATATTTGTCGGCTTCTAGCTTGAGGAAAATTTTATTTTCATCCGTGCCGACTCTGGCCTGGTTCTTGGACTTGAATGCTCCATTTCCCTCTGAACTATGCTGCCATTTCTGGTCCAGAATGATCTGGCTATAAATCTGTGCGCCATGTTCTTTACGGTGATCATGTTCGCTGGCAGAGCTGACTGAATTTTTTGGTGTGCTCAGCACCTGCTGTTGATGCAATAACTTTGGTGGCAGTTGATAGGATGCTTCATCTGTAGTTTCAGTATGCTGTGCGTGGTCATCAGCCATGTTTTGCATGGCATGATGCCCGCTATGATGCTGATGTTCATTATGACCCGTATGCTCGCTAGAAGCTGCCGCAAAAATACTCAGACTGCTTAGGGTAAGCGCACTGCTGAGCACTGACTTTACCAAAAGATTAGTGATGTGCATGGCTTTCTCCTTGAGCAGCTGCTGGCTTTGACGGTATTTTTTGTGAAGAAGGGTGAGATGCTTGATCTTCGTCAACCTGTGCCACAATCAGCTTGTTCATCATGCCGGCACTCATGTGATAGAGCAGATGGCAGTGAATCACCCATTCGCCCAGTTCGTCAGCCGTGAGCAGGGTGGTCACCGTTTTCCCGGGCGGCACAATGACAGTGTGTTTATTTGGCATATTTGCAGCAGACTGACCATTTTCCAGCTGCATAAACATGCCATGCAAATGCATCGGATGGGCCATCATGCTGTCATTGATAAATTTCAGCCGGATCCGCTCGCCATATTTCACTTGAAGTGGCTCAGCATCACTGAATTTTTTACCATTAATGGTCCAGATATAGCGCTCCATGGTTCCACCCAGACGAATCACCAGTTCACGTTCTGCTGCGCGGATATCGGGTTGTGGTGTCAGGGCTTTGAGGTCTTGATATTGCAAGGCTTTGTGCCCTGCAGGCGTAGACATATTGGCCCAGCCCTCAACCGGCTGATGAGGCTGATTGGTTCCGGACATGGCACTATGACTTGCATGCATGTCGTGCTGGGCATGATCATCATGTTTAGGCGTACCTGTTGCAGATTGTGTGGTCTGACTGCTGTGTGTGTCATGTGACATATAATGCTGCTCAGCATGTCCCATATCTTCCATGGTCAATAAGGCACGAGGGCGCGGTGTTGGTAATTGAACCGGCGCTGCGGTTTTGCTTGAATCAGTTGCCTGATGCAGACTGCCAATGGCAAAGCCTGAGCGGTCGATCGATTCCGCTTCAATCTGATAATGGGTCGCAGTCGGTTCCACAATCACATCATAGGTTTCAGCGGTTCCAATCCGGAATTCATCTACAGCGACCGGCTGCACAGCTTGTCCATCGGCGCTGACCACGGTCATTTTCAGCTGGGGAATACGCACATCGAAAAACGACATGGCCGAGGCATTAATGAATCGCAGGCGGACTTTTTCATTGGGCTGGAACTGGCCACTCCAGTTCTGTTGTGGTGTTTTTCCATTGACCAGAAAGGTATAACCGGTAACATCAGACAGGTCGGTTTTCAGCATACGCATCTGGTTCCACATCTTGCGATCTGACCAGGTGGCCTTGAGGCCGTCACGTTTCACCTGCTTAAATACATCACCCACGGTTTCGCGCTGATTCTGATAATATTCGGCCGATTTTTTTAAATTTTTCTGAATCTGCTGGCTGCCCTGTTCGTGAAAATCCGACAGCATCACCACATAATCCCGCTCGGTTTGTTCATGTGCAGGTAGCGATGTCTGGGCTTTGGGGCGAATCACCAAGGCGCCATAGAGGCCGTCCTGTTCCTGACCTTTGGAATGTGCGTGATACCAATAGGTGCCGTTTTGACGAACCTTGAAACGATAAGTAAAAGACTGTTTCGGTTTGATCCCCTGAAAACCGTTAAATCCGGGGACACCATCCATCAGCCCGGGCAGGAGCAGGCCATGCCAGTGCAGCGAGGTATCCTGATTGTTCAGGTTGTTTTGTACATGAATGACTGCATCATCACCTTCTTCAAATTCCAGCAAGGGTGCAGGGAATTTTCCGTTTACAGTGATTCGCTTGACCGTCTTTCCGGTGAGATTGATCGGGCTTTCATCAATGACCAGATGATATTCTTTTACGGCTGCAAACAGGGCAGACGACGAGATGAGACCGAAGCCCAGACACAGGCTTTGACTGATTTTAAGCAACATAACTTAATCCTTAATGAATAAAAAAATTTAAAAATTCAGGATCAAGCTTTGGGGGGGCGCAGGATTTCTTGCCAGTAACCGGCAAGGTGCTGGGCATGGTAAGCAGGGAGGAGGGTTTTTTCCGGATAACCGTGATCAGGCACGCTTAACTCGGGCGCTGCAATGGGCAGGCTGGTGATCAGGCTCTGACAGGCCATGGTGCCGCAATCCAGACAGTCTGGCGAATGCTGGGTGCTGTCACAATCCGGTTGTACCAGATTCTGATCTTGATGATGATCAGTCTCATGCAGAGAATGAGAGGCGGTCGGTTTTTTCATTTCCAGACAATGACTGCTCATTTTTTCAGTCGACATGACCAGATGCATGGTGTTTGCAGATGCGACAGACACACTGCTCCAGCCTATGGTAAAAACCATAAGCATCACCAACCAGATCTGTTTGACGAGCCGTGTGAGCAAAGTACACCCTGAAAAAAATGCGCTGCATGTTTGAGCAATAAAAGCATAAACGCAGTAACTCAAATTAGCAAATTCTGGACAGAATTATTTTTTAGGTCACCTACATACTACTTTTTTCATAGGTTCAGGTTTCAGTTTCGCACTTTTCACATTTTTTACAGTCTAGCAGTATCCCGAGTTTTTCTTTACGTCCTTGCTCGGTCATCACCCATGGGCGATTTTGCCAGGGCGGGGTATGCCGTACATGCTGGCCATGTCCGCAGGCCAGCCCTGCAACCCAATGCTGTTCTTCATCCAGATGAAAACTGATAATGGCCTGTTGCATGGTATACCTCCTGTGAGTTCAATCTGCCTCAGTATTGTTCTAAAAACCTATATAAATAAGTCATGCAAAATCACCATAAACAAAAGAATCCACACAAGCTATACTCCTTGCCAAGTCATTTTTTGAAAAAGAGCAGAGACACATGCGCGTACTTGTTGTGATGGATCCCATTGAAAATGTAAACCTGAAGAAAGACTCGACCATGGCCATGCTGTGGGCAGCAGCACGTCGCGGGCATGAACTCGGTTATGCATTGCAGCAAGATTTATATATCGATCAGGGCAAGGCCTTTGGTCTGATCGCGCCGTTACAGGTATTTGAAGACTACGACCATTATTATGAACTTGGCGAAAAACAAAAAGAGTCGATCGCTGCTTATGACGTTGTCTTGATGCGTAAAGATCCGCCTTTTGATATGAACTTCGTCTATACCACTTATATTCTGGAGCAGGCAGAGCGCGAAGGGGCATGGATCATCAACAAGCCGCAAAGCCTGCGTGACTGTAATGAAAAACTGTTCGCGACCCAGTTCCCGCATCTGCAAGTTCCGACCTTGGTGACTTCGCAGCAAAGCCTGATTCGTGAATTTCTCAAAGAACAGGTCGATGTGATTGTAAAACCGCTGGATGGCATGGGCGGCACCGGGATTTTCCGCCTGTATCAGGATGGCATCAACATCGGTTCAACCATTGAAATGCTGACCAATAATGGTACCCAGCCGATCATGGCGCAGCGTTATATTCCGGAAATTGTCGAAGGCGATAAACGCATCCTGATGATTAATGGCGAGCCAGTGCCGTATTGTCTGGCCCGTATTCCGCAAAATGGTGAAGTGCGCGGTAATCTGGCCGCGGGTGGTCTGGGCGAGGCGCGCCCACTGACTGAAACTGATAAGGCCATTGCAGCAAAAGTAGGGCCGTATCTCAGAGAGAAAGGTCTGGTTTTTGTGGGGCTGGATGTGATCGGAAATTATGTCACTGAAATTAATGTAACCAGTCCAACCTGTATCCGTGAAATTGATGCCCAGTTTGGTACTTCGATTGCGGATGATCTGTTTGCTGTGCTGGAAGCAGGTCAGGCCAATCAGGTTTAAAGGCAGCATTAGGTGAAAGAAGAGTCTGCTTGCAGGCTCTTTTTATCTTTTTATTTAGGGTAACGCTTAAATAAATATGCCGTCATTACCATGCCCAGCATCGAAAGGCAGACGGTGATAATGGCAAGATTGGCCCAGTATTGGGTGGTAGATATCAGCGCAGCGCTCAGGGTCGGTATAAAAAACTGTGCGCAGGCTGAAATTTGTAAAACCAGACCCACACTGGCCGCTGCTGCATAGGCGCGTGGTGCATAATGCAGGGTAATCGCAAAAACAGTGGTCGGGATCATCCCGCCAATCAGTGAAAACAGCACGGCACTGACAACCTGCAATTCAAATGAGAGCCAGGAATTTGCGGCAAATACCAAGCAACTGCTACAGAGCATTACCACAAATCCGGTACTCAATAAGGTGCGCGGTCTATAACCCTGTTGCAGCAACATGCCTGCGCCAAAAGTACCACCCAGATTGGCCAGAACGACCATCGAGACCAGCATCCCTGCGCGTTTTAAGTCCAGCCCCTGTTCAACATACAGCGTAGGCAGGAAGCCCGTGACAGTAATCCATTGACTGGTATAACAGGCAAAAATAATCGCCAGACAGATAATGGGAGGATGAGTCAGGGTAATTTGAACAATCTGCCAGAATGAGGTGTTTTCTGTAGCTGCCTGGGAAGAGTCTGGCTGTGTTACCAGGGCAGGTTCAATATTTAAATATTGTTTGATCATGCCAGCAATGACAAGGCACAGGCAGCCCAAAATGGCCCAGATCGTTTGCCAGTCCAGATATTCAAGCAGGAGAGGAATCATCAATACGGCCAGACTGACACCGATGCCCATATAGGAACTCCAGAGTCCCATCTTGAAATTCAGTGTTTCAGCGCGGCTGGTACGTTTTAAAATTGCTGGCGCACACAAGGAGATGGTTAAAAACCCGATTCCTTCCATAAAACGCAATACATATAAAGTGGCAGGCTGCGTAATCCAGAGCCCGGCAAGACTGCTCAGCCCTAAAATGATTAAGGCCATGATCAGGCAGCGCTTTAATCCCATTTTTTCCGAGAAGGCGCCAATGCATAGCGCAAACAGCATTCCGGCGGCCTGCACCAATGCTAACGAAAAACCAGCCTGAGTAAAACTCAGGTTTAAATCCTGCTGCAACACAGGAATCACGGCCGAAAGTTTGCCCACATGGATCGCAGCCAGATAACCGGCCAAGATAATCCATACATCACGCAATGAGATTTTTGACATCTATCCGAACTGAGTCCATTTAAAGCATCTGCTTGTACATCAAGCATCATTCATATATAGATATGAATAACATGAAAGTTTTATAAAATTTATAGGTTTTAAGCCTAAGCTCATTAGTCGATGATAAGACATGGATTGACCGGGAGTGAGCTGTAAATGGTTCTAAATAAAGCCCTATCCGGGGCAAGATCATTGATAATATAATGAAAAGTGAGTTTAAAATTGATATGATATGTCACTTAAGTCGAAGGAAAAGTGCAGACCTTATAAATAAAACGAGTCCAAACTTGAAATTTGCGTGAAAAAAACAATTAAAGCCTTGTTGAAATAAAGTAAATAAACTTTCATGGCCTGAGGTTTGTGATTACAATTGATTACTTAAATCAGATTTCCTGCTCCATTTTTAGTATTGAAGAATTAAACCGTGACCGACGCTCAGCAAAAACAGCCTAAACATGTCATGATGATGGCCGCAGGTACAGGTGGACATGTGTTTCCAGCGTTAGCTGTTGCCAAAGATTTACAACAAAAAGGTATACAGGTTTCATGGTTAGCCACCCCCACAGGCATGGAAAACCGCCTGTTAAAAAACCAGAATATTCCCATTTATCACATTGATATTCAGGGTGTGCGTGGCAATGGTTTCTTACGTAAAGCCTTGGCGCCTTTTAAAATCATGAAAGCCACCTTCAGTGCCATGAAATTCATGAAACAGCTTCAGGTCGATGCCGTGGCAGGCTTTGGCGGTTATGTGGCAGGCCCGGGTGGTTTGGCCGCGCGTATCTTAGGCATTCCGGTGCTGATTCATGAACAGAATGCAGTCGCCGGTTTTACCAATACCCAATTGTCGCGTGTGGCAAAGACGGTGTGTCAGGCTTTTCCAAATACCTTTCCGGCCCAAGAAAAAGTCGTGACTACAGGTAATCCGGTACGACAAGAAATTAGTGAAATTTTAAATCCGTCCTGGCGTTATCAGGAGCGTGACAAGGCAGGACTGCCCTTACGTATTCTGATTGTTGGCGGATCTTTGGGGGCGCAAGCCTTAAATGAACGGGTTCCGAAAGCTTTAAAGCAACTCAATGTGCCATTAAGCGTCTATCATCAGTGTGGGCAAAACCATGCCGAGTCGACACGGGCACGTTATGAAAATGCACCAGCCAGTTTGCAAGTTGAAGTACAGCCCTTTATTGAAGATATGGCCAAAGCCTATTCTGATGCCGATCTGGTGATTTGCCGTGCCGGAGCTTTGACTGTAACTGAAATTGCCACTGCCGGCGTAGCTGCGATTTTTGTGCCGCTTCCAAGTGCAGTGGATGATCATCAGACGGCCAATGCCGGTTTCCTGGCCAATATCAATGCGGCAAAGATTTGCCCGCAGGCCACAATGACCCCGGAAAGTTTAAAAACATTATTAGAGCCGATGCTGAATCGCCAACTGTTAATGGAAATGGCCGTGAAAGCACGCCGACAGGCTCAACCCGATGCGACTCAACATGTGGTCCGTTTAATTCAAGAATTGTAATCCGAGTAAACTATGTCTCCAACAACCCCAGCTGAACAAGCGAAAAAGTTAATTAAAGTGCCAGAAATGCGCCGTATCAAACACATTCATTTTGTGGGGATTGGTGGCGCAGGCATGTGTGGTATTGCGGAAGTGCTGAAAAACCAGGGCTATAAAGTTTCCGGTTCAGATATCAAGACATCCAATACCACCGCACAGCTGGAAGCGAATGGCATTAAAGTCTATATCGGACATACTGCAAATAATATTAAGGGCGCCAACGTGATCGTGGTCTCTACCGCGATTGATAAGGAAAATCCGGAAATTAAAACCGCGATTGAAAACCGTATTCCTGTGGTTCGCCGTGCGGAAATGTTGGGTGAACTGATGCGTTATCGTCATGGTATTGCCGTTGCCGGCACGCATGGCAAGACCACGACCACCAGTCTGATCACCTGTATGCTGGCTGAAGAAAACATGGATCCAACCTATGTGATCGGTGGTTTGCTGAACCGTACCGGTATGAATGCAGCCTTGGGCGCCAGCCGTTATATTGTGGCCGAAGCCGATGAGTCAGATGCTTCTTTCCTGCACCTGGAACCAATGGCTGCCGTGGTGACCAATATTGATGCCGATCATATGGATACCTATGGCGGTAGCTTCGATGTCCTGAAAGATACTTTTATCCAGTTCCTGCAAAAACTGCCATTTTACGGCTTGGCCGTAGTCTGTGGTGATGATGCCAATATCCGTGAAATCATGCCGCGGATTGCACGTCCATTACTGACTTATGGCTTCAATGAAGACAATGACATCCGCGCAGTAGATGTTGATCAGGATGGCATGCAAACCCACTTTACCGTATTGCGTAAAGAGCGTGAGCCATTGCGTGTAACGGTCAACCAGCCAGGTTTGCATAATGTGCTGAATGCCTTGGCTGCGATTGGTATAGCAACTGATGAAGGCGTGTCTGATGCTTCAATCTGCCGTGCACTGGAAGGTTTTAGTGGTGTGGGTCGCCGCTTTGAAGTTCAGGGTGAGTTTGCGATTGAAGGCGGTGACGTGAAACTGGTGGATGACTATGGTCATCATCCAAAAGAAGTCGAAGCGACGATTAAAGCTGCGCGTCAGAGTCATCCGGACCGTCGTCTGGTAATGATGTTCCAGCCACACCGTTATAGCCGTACCCGTGACTGCTTTGATGATTTTGTGGAAGTACTTTCGACTGTAGACCAGTTATTGTTGCTGGATGTTTATCCTGCTGGCGAAAAACCGATTGTCGGGGCGGACAGCCGTACTTTGGCCCGCAGCATTCGTCTACGTGGTGAAGTCGAGCCAATTCTGGTCGATGCGGCGGACGGCAACCTGAATCAGATCATGAGAAAAGTATTGCAAGCAAATGACTTGTTATTAACCCAGGGCGCAGGTAATGTTGGAGCAATCTCAGTCGAACTTGCACAAAATCACTTATATATAAAATAGTCATCTTGTGTGACTGAATTGAATTGACCAGATTGAAAAAAGTTTAAGGATATAAACGTGTCAAATGCTTCAAAATTCGGAAAAGTTGCCGTGTTGCTTGGTGGTAAATCTGCAGAGCGTGAGGTTTCTTTAGACAGTGGTACGGCGGTACTTGAGGCATTAGTGCGTTCAGGGGTCAATGCGGAAGCGTTTGATCCGCAGGAGCGTAGTGTCACAGAATTGGTGAATTATGATCGTGCATTCATTGTATTGCATGGTCGTGGCGGGGAAGACGGCCAGATTCAGGGTGTGCTGGAATGGTTAGACGTACCATATACCGGTACGGGCGTACAAGGTTCTGCCATCGGCATGGACAAGGTCAAGACCAAACAGGTCTGGCAGGGCTCGGAATTGCCGACAGCACCATATCGCATTGTCATCAAAGATTCCGATGCGGCTGACATTGTTAATGCTTTAGGTTTGCCTTTGATTATCAAGCCGGTACATGAAGGTTCCAGTATCGGTATGAGCAAGGTCGAAAAAATTGAAGACTTTGCCGAAGCGATTGCCAAGGCAACTGAACACGATGCCGTGGTGATGGCAGAAAAATGGATTACCGGTCGTGAATTCACCATTGTGGTTTTAAATGGTCAGGCACTGCCGGTGATTCGTCTTGAACCGCCTCAAGATGTTGCCTTCTACGACTATGAAGCTAAATATAACCGTAATGATGTGCAATATGGCATCCCGTGTGGTTTAAGCGAAGCTGAAGAGCAGCAGTTAAAAGCCTTGAGTTTACGCGCGTTCCAGGCAGTCGGCGCCAGCGGTTGGGGCCGGATTGATGCCATGCAGGATGAACAGGGCAATTTCTGGCTGCTTGAAGTCAACACCGTGCCGGGTATGACCAGTCATTCTCTAGTGCCAAAAGCGGCAGCTGCAGTCGGATACAGTTTTGATGAGCTGTGTGTTGCGATTCTGGAACAGACTCTGACCGGTTCGGCACACTAAATATGGCTCAGCTTCCTGTTTCCATGCGCCGTAAACGTGCTGCAATTACCTCGATTCACGACAAGCCGCCAACACGCAAAGAAAAGCTGGCTAATTTTGGTGGTTGGTTATTGTTGTGTATCGCGGTGCTGGTACTGGCCGCTGGAGTATGGGGTTTATATAAAGTCATGACCAATACTGATGTAGCAGAACTGGGCGTAGTAGGTACGCGCTCGGCTGCTGAACAGCATCAGGTCATGCAATATGTATCACCGATTGTGACCGAAAACTATTTTACTTCGGATTTGGAAGCGATCCGCGACCGTACCCTGGAATTGTCCTGGGTGGACCGGGTCGTGGTTTCTCGAGCGTGGCCAAATGGTATTCGGGTCAGGGTCATGCCGCATCATGCAATTGCACGTTGGGGAACAGGGCATTTATTAAGTGACAGTGGCGTGATTTTTACGGAAGTCACACCCAAGAATTATCAGGCATTACCGTTACTACATGGGCCGGCGAGCCATGCAGAAACCATGATGCGTCGTTATAATGAAATTAATCAGTTATTTTTACCACAAGGCATTCGTCTAAAAGAATTATACCTCACCGAGCGAATGACCTGGTTTATGCAGTTTGATTCGGGTTTAAGAATAATTGTGGATAAAGATCAGACCATGAGCAAATTACAGCGTTTAAGTCAGCTATCCCAGCGTGATTTGAAGCCGGTCTGGTCTAAAATCTCGGCTATCGACCTGCGTTATCGCAATGGATTGTCGATACAGTGGAAAAATTCAATTCCGCCTAAAATTGTAAATGGACATTTTATTGTAACCATTAATGACATGGGCGTTGAGAATAATGTAACAGTAAAGCCATAATGACCGGCTTTAAAAAATAGAGGCGTTTAAAGCCATAAATCTAACAAACACGTAATGGTAGTAGTGAATAATGAGTGAAGCTGTTCCCTCGGTTGTGGCGATTGACATTGGGACACACAAAGTTTCAGTTTTGATTGGCAAGGTACACGCGCCAGACAATATCCAAGTGATTGGTATGGCCACCGCTCGTAACCGAGGCATGAGTAAAGGGAAAATTGTCAGTCTCGATAAAGTTATTACTGCAATTAAAAATGCCGTTCAAGAAGCAGAAGATATGGCAGAATGTCGAGTACATTCTGCTTGGGTTTCTATTCCAAGTGCCGAATTAAAAAGCTTTTATGCATCGGGGCGTACCTCGATCGATAATAGCGAACATGCGATTACCACCAGCGAAGTGGTACGTGCACTGGAGTTAGCCAAAGCCAGTCATTTGACTTCAGATCATTATCTGGTCAGCGCTGTGCCTCTGGGCTTTGAGCTAGATGATTCACCGGAATGGGTGCTGAATCCGATTCGGATGTCGGCACATAGCATGACCGGACATTATCATCTGATGATGCTGCCGATCAGTACCATGCAGAATATTGACCGTGCCCTGAAGGGGGCCAATATCGGCGTAGAAAAAATGGTGGTGTCGAGTCTGGCCACCGCTGAAGCCAGCCTGCTCAAAGATGAAAAAGAATATGGCGTATGTCTGGTAGATATTGGTGCCGGCACGACCAACGTTGCAGTGTATGTAGATGGCCGTCTGGCCTTAACCCATACTTTCCAGCGTGGCGGTGAACATGTAACCCGTGATATTGCAGCAGTATTGCAAACCACAACTGAAGAAGCTGAACGTCTGAAATTGCTGTACGGCTGTGTTGACCTGAAAGTGGTCAAGCCTGACCATATGATTCAGTTCCAGGGCATTGATGGACCACAGACCATCAGCCGGATCGAGCTGACCGAAATCATTATGGCGCGTTATGAAGAAATTCTCGGACTGGTGCGTGATGAGTTGGTGAAAAACGGTGCTCTCCAGGGCTTATATCATGGGGTAGTACTGACCGGGGATGCCAGTCATATTGAAGGAATGGTGAGTTTTGTCCGCCGTACCATGGGAGTCTCGGCGCATTTAGGTAATCCGCCGACTCAGGTGTATGCGGATGAACCTCATCAGGCCGCTTTGCGTCGTTCGCAATATAGCACTGTGGCTGGTTTGTTGATGTTTAGTCAGAGTGATACCCAGGACACGATAGTGGAACAGGATGATGTAGAACGGTTGTCATTGGCTCAGCGGGTTAAAAGAGCTTGGTCTGGCTTTAATGACACCCTGAAATCCATCTTTTAAGTCGATTTTTATTGTGAATATTGTTGAGAAGATGTAGTTAATCGGGCTTGTACTTGACAAGTGAACGCATGAGCAGCATTCTTAAAAACAATTTTATCAAGATTAAGGCAGTATACGGGCTTAGTGACTGCCAATTATGAATTAGGAATTTTATAGGTCATGGCCTCATTTGAATTTTTCGAAGACGATCATAGCGATAGCAATGGTCAAGCCCGTTTCACTGTATTTGGTGTAGGTGGTGCGGGTGGTAATGCTGTACAGCATATGTTGCAGTCCGATATTCAGGGTGTAAAGTTTGTTTGTGCCAATACGGACAAGCAGGCACTGGATCGCATGGAAGCTGAATTTAAAATTCAGCTGGGCGAGCAGAGTACCCGTGGTCTGGGTGCCGGTGCAAATCCGCAAGTGGGCCAGACTGCAGCGGAAGAAAGCCGTGAACTGATCCGTCAGCAGCTTGAAGGCACAGATATGGTATTTGTGACTGCAGGTATGGGGGGTGGTACCGGTACCGGTGCTGCGCCAGTCGTAGCTGAAATTGCCAAAGAAATGGGTATCCTGACTGTAGGTGTGGTAACGACGCCTTTCAACTTCGAAGGAAAACGTCGTTTACAGTCTGCTGAAAAAGGTATCGAAGCCCTTGAGCAGCATGTGGACTCGTTGATCATCATTCCAAACCAGCGTTTATTGAAAGTCTTTCGTGATATTTCAATGAAAGATGCATATAAAAAAGCGGATGATGTGCTACTGAATGCAGTACGCAGTATTTTTGATTTAGTGGTACGTCCAGGTCATATCAACCTTGACTTTGCTGACTTGAAAACCGCCATGAGCACACGTGGTTATGCCATGATGGGTGTTGGTTTGGGTCGTGGTGAAAACCGTGCCCGTCAGGCAGCTGAACAGGCGATCCGTAGTCCATTGCTCGATAACGTAACCATCATGAATGCCAAAGGTATTCTGATCAATGTAACCGGTGGCGATGATGTGACTTTTGGTGAAATTGAAGAAATCACTGATGTTGTCAATCAGATTGTCGATTTAGATGAAGGTCAGGTGTTCTACGGTACCGTTTTTGATCCGGATGCACGTGATGAAATCAGTGTGACCGTGATTGCAACAGGTCTCACCCGCCATGCAGCCGATTCAGTTGAGCCGACCAAACGTACCAATGTACAGGCAACTCGTCCAGCTGCTGCACAGGCCGTGGTTGAAGATGACGATGTGCCGGCAATTCAGCGTCAGCAGCATGAAACAGGAGCAGCAGCGAACCCGGCAGCAGCATCAGTTTCTAGCCCGCGGCCAACGCCAATGAGCATTCAGGATTATCTTAAGAATCAACAACGTAAATAACATGTAACATGATGTGTTTACTTGGATTACACAGTAAAGGTGGCTTAAAAGCCACCTTTTTGTTTTTTATCAATGGCCAAATATGCTAACGTATAGCGGTTTTATAGATGAACAGATGATAAAAGCATGTTGAAACAACGCACCCTGAAACGTATCGTGAAAGCGAGCGGAATCGGTCTTCACAGTGGGCAGAAAGTCATGATTAACTTTGTGCCGCACCATGCCGATGGGGGAATTGTGTTTCGTCGTATAGACCTGAACCCACCAGTGGACATTCCGGCTGATGCCATGCTGATTCAGGAAGCCTTTATGTGCTCGAATCTGGTTCAGGAAAATGCCAAAGTGGGTACGATTGAGCATGTCATGAGTGCGATTGCCGGTTTGGGAATTGATAATCTGATAATTGAAGTCTCTGCCTCTGAAGTACCGATTATGGATGGCAGTGCAGGTCCGTTTATTTACCTGTTAATGCAAGGTGGATTACAAGAGCTGGATGCTGCCAAAAAATTCGTCAAGATTATTAAACCGGTTGAAGCACTGATTGATGACAAGCGTGCCGTTTTTAGCCCCCATCAAGGCTTCCAGCTTAATTTCACCATCGATTTTGATCATCCTGCCTTTAAAAAAGAACATCAGTCCGCCAGCATCGATTTTTCTACTGAAACTTTTGTTTATGAAGTCAGTGAAGCACGTACCTTTGGTTTTATGAAAGATCTGGATTATCTCAAAGCCAATAATCTGGCGTTGGGAGCCAGTCTGGAAAATGCGATTGGAGTGGATGAAACCGGGGTCGTTAATGAAGAAGGCTTGCGTTTCTCGGACGAATTTGTACGGCATAAAATTCTGGATGCCGTCGGTGATTTATATCTGCTCGGACATCAGATTATTGCCAAATTTGACGGTTATAAATCTGGACATGCCTTGAATAATCAACTTTTACGCAATGTGAAAAGTGATCCAAGCTGCTATGAAATTGTAACATTTGATGACGAGTCTAATTGTCCAATCATGTATGTGAATGTGACATAAGTCATTGTGTTTGTGTCTTTATGTTTTTATTACCGCGTTAATACTGTGATACAGGTCACATAATGGTTACTTTTTAATTTATTACATTTGATTGCTATGTTACTTTTTATTGCTTGCCAAACGTAGTAAAGCTTGGCTAAGCTTAGGGTCGCTTATAAAGTCAGCCGCACTACGAAGTAATTCCTGTGTTTCTGCATTTAAGGCTCTTTCAGGTGTTACTGGAGCAGGGGGCATTTGCGAAGGATTCCGCAAGCAAACTTGAATTTTAGTGAGATCTGTTAATTCATTTATTTGAGAGAGTTGTGAGATGTATTGCTTTTGAAGATAGGCCAGTTGACTGATCATGGCCTGGTTTTCACCAGTAATCGTTAACACACCATTTTGATAGCAAACAACTTGCCAGTGTTCCGGTTGGGGCAACAGCGGTTGTACGAGTTTCGTAAGTTTCTGCCAAGCGGCAACTTGTGATGAGAGAAACGAAAAGTTTCCTGTTTTTATCTGCTTTCTTGTTTGTTGAAAAACGTTGACAGGTTCAGACATACATTGTTCCTACATATTTATGTCTTAATCTTATGCGCTTCTTTTAGTGGATATCAAGGATAGAGATCTTCAAGAAACTCGATTAAAGCAGTTTAGAGAGGTTTTTTATGCATATGCGACGTATTTTGTTGGCATTTTCTTTGTCGGCTTCAGCTGCCTCGGTAGCGTTTGCAGATTTAGTCAATCTAAATCAAGAAAATGGTTCAACAGATCGTATCGAGCAATTGACACGGACTTTGGCACAGGGTGCATATACTCATCCAGATGATATCGATATCCCAGCGCAAACCAAATTAAATGTTCAACTGCGTGAGAAACCTGTTGAGCTTAACAATCGAACACTTGCTCAGAAGTATGCCAGTACTTCCTCTAACAAAGCGGCAGCAAACAGCACTTACTCTTGGTTGATTTCCCATCCTTTACCTAATTCTCGCATAAGTTCAAGTTACGGCGGGCGTACCATGGGTGGCCGTGCTGAAAATCATTCAGGCCTTGATCTCGCTGCACCAAGCGGTACACCGATCTATGCTACTGGTCCCGGTATTGTGACCAAGTCAGGTTGGGGTACAGGTTATGGCCAATATGTTGAAATCAATCATGGCAACGGCTATTTAACACGTTATGCTCATGCTTCACGACTTATTACACGTGTGGGAGAACAGGTGCAAGCGGGTGATCATATTGCCAATGTAGGCTGTACTGGTCGCTGTACCGGTCCACACTTACATTATGAAGTAGTAAAAGACGGTCAACGTAAAAACCCATCGACTTATTTGGCCATGTTACCTTAAATATAGTCTGGGATAGCGAGATATATCTCTATACATAAATCATCTCCATTAAGCAGTTTTAAACACTTAATCTGAAAGCTCTTCAAATCAAATTGAGGGGCTTTTTATTTAATCGCTTTTAAATATCATATTATCACCAACTATTATAATGATTGTATAATAAATCGCCTTTATTGGCTGTTTTTTGTTATGTAGTGTAATTATACGTCACCAATCATTTAGTTCCTAAATAGTACTGCCAAATCGCATTCAGCTAGGGCCATACCTGCTGAGGTCTCAAATATGGTACATATAGGCTATTAGATTAGGCTTTTAGGAACTGTAGATTATGGCGTTTTATGGTGATACAGACGCGCAAGAAACCCAGGAATGGCAAGATGCATTTGATTCGGTTTTGCAGCATATGGGCACTGAGCGTGCAGCATTTTTATTAGAAAAACTTTATCAACGCGCAATCGCAAAGCATGTTCCTATTCAGCGTTTAAATACTCCCTACTTAAATACGATTTCTGTTGAAGAACAACCTGCCATGCCGGGTGATCAGGATATGGAGCGTCGTATTCGTGCGCTGATCCGCTGGAATGCTCTGGCAATGGTATTGCGTGCGAATAAAACTGGTGATGACCTCGGTGGTCACCTGGCGAGCTTTGCTTCTTCTGCGACCCTTTACGATGTCGGCTTTAACCACTTTTTCCGGGCCAACAGTGACCACTTTGGCGGTGACATGATCTATTACCAGGGCCATTGTGCACCGGGTATTTACGCGCGTTCATTTTTGGAAGGCCGACTGACCGAAGAGCATCTGAATAATTTCCGTCGAGAAGTCGGCGGTAAAGGTCTGCCATCTTATCCGCATCCTTATCTGATGCCGGACTACTGGCAGTTCCCGACGGTATCGATGGGTCTAGGTCCCATCATGTCAATTTATCAGGCGCATATTCAAAAGTACCTGATGAACCGTGGCCTGATCAAAGAAGAAGACCGTAAAGTCTGGGCTTATCTGGGCGATGGCGAGATGGATGAGCCGGAAAGCCTGGGTGCAATTTCTCTGGCCGGTCGTGAAAAGCTCGATAACCTGATCTGGGTGGTGAACTGTAACTTGCAACGTCTGGATGGTCCGGTACGTGGGAATGGCAAGATCATTCAGGAGCTTGAGTCGCTATTCCGCGGTGCAGGCTGGCGTGTAATTAAAGTCGTGTGGGGCCGTCACTGGGATCCATTACTAGCGAAAGATAAATCTGGTGCACTGAAAGCAGTAATGGAAGAAGCGGTGGATGGCGATTTCCAGCGCTACCAGGTAAAAGGTGGTGCTTATGCACGCGAAAAGTTCTTTGGTAAATATCCAGAAGCCAAAGAGCTGGTGAAAGATTTAAGTGATGAAGATATTGATAATCTGAACCGCGGTGGTCACGATCCGTACAAAGTCTTTGCGGCTTATGCCGAAGCTTGTACTGCCAAAGGTCAGCCGACGGTGATCCTGGCGAAAACCGTGAAAGGTTATGGCTTGTCGGAAGAAATCGAAGCAGTTAACAAAACGCATCAAATCAAGAAGATGCAAATTAATTCTTTGAAATATGTGCGCGACCGTTTCAATCTTCCTTTCACTGATGAACAGCTGGAAGAAGTGCCGTTCTATCGTCCAAGTGAAAACTCTCCTGAAATCAAATATATGAAGGCTCGTCGTGAAGCGCTGGGTGGTTATCTGCCTGCACGTCGCAAGGACAGCGAGCAGCTGGCAATTCCTGAGCTGTCTGTATTTGATTCGGTCCTAGCGGGTTCGAACGGCAAAGAACAGTCGACCACGATGGTGATGGTACGTTTAATCTCGGCACTTCTTAAAGAGAAAGCGATTAAAGATCGTGTTGTGCCAATCGTGCCTGATGAAGCACGTACTTTCGGTCTGGAGGGCATGTTCCGCCAGCTGGGTATTTATGCCGCGCATGGCCAGAAATATACCCCGGAAGACCAAGAACAGCTGATGCATTACCGTGAAGCCAAAGACGGTCACATGTTGCAAGAAGGGATTAACGAAGCCGGCGCCATGAGTGCATGGGCGGCATTAGGCACCAGTTATTCAACCAATAACCTGCCAATGATTCCGATGTACATGTACTACTCGATGTTTGGTTTCCAGCGTATCGGTGATATTGCATGGGCTGCAGGTGATGCACAGGCACAAGGTTTCTTGCTGGGCGCAACCGCAGGCCGTACCACACTGAACGGTGAAGGCTTGCAGCATCAGGATGGTCATTCACACATCCTGGCCAGTACCATTCCAAACTGTGTCGCTTATGACCCATGTTTCGGTTATGAGTTGGCAGTGATCGTGCATGACGGTTTACGACGTATGTATGTGAATCAGGAACGTGTGTTCTATTACCTGACCGTAATGAACGAAAACTACGAGCATCCTGAAATGCCAAAAGGTGTTGAAGAAGGTATCAAGCGCGGTATGTACCTGCTTGAAGAAGACGAGAAAGCTACCGTTCAGTTACTGGGCTCAGGTGTGATTCTGCGTGAAGTGATCAAGGCAGCGAAGATCCTGCGTGAGGAATATCAAATTCACTCAAATGTCTACAGTGTCACCAGCTTCAATGAACTGGCACGTGATGGTATGGCATGTGAAGAATACAACCGCCTGCATCCACTGGCTGAGGATGTGAAAGAAGCATGGATATCGAAACAGCTACGCGGTACCGAAGGTATTGTAGTTTCTGCAACCGATCATATGCGTGCCTATAGCGAACAGATTCGTGCCTATCTTCCAGATGGCCGCCCATTTGTGGCACTGGGTACCGATGGTTATGGCCGTTCAGATACACGTGGTAATCTACGTAGCTACTTCGGTGTCGATGCTGCCCATATTGTGGTGGCAACTCTGAAAAAACTGGCTGATGAAGGTGAAGTTGATCCACGTCTGGTTAAAGATGCGATCTCGACTTTCGAGCTTGATACCGATCGTCCAGTGGCTTGGGCACCGCAAGAAACTCCATCAGTACATGCTGTTGCTGACTACAAAGAGGAGAACTAAGCATGCAAATTACGACTCCCGATATTGGTGTAGATAAGGCAACAGTGGCCGAAATTCTGGTCAAAGTCGGTGATACGATTGCGGTCGATGACAGCATCGTATTGCTTGAATCTGATAAAGCCTCTGTTGAAGTGCCTAGCACTTCCGCCGGTGTGGTGAAAAGCATTCTGGTCAGCCAGGGTGATGAAGTGGCTGAAGGCGCGGTACTGATTGAACTGCAAGCTGAAGACGGTAGCACTGATGTGGTCGAGCCACAGCAAGCAGATGCATCACAAAAAACTTCAGAAAATACGCCAACCGCATTGCCTGATCAGGAAATCATGCAGGAAATCGCTTCACATCAACCCAAAGCTTCTGCTGCTCCTGAAGCGCAAGCAGGCTCAAAAGTGGTCGATGTGCAAGTGCCTGATATTGGTGTAGAGAAAGCCACAGTGGGTGAAATCCTGGTCGCTGTCGGTGATGAAATTGAGGTAGATCAAAGCATCGTGGTGGTGGAATCAGACAAGGCGACTGTTGAGGTGCCAAGTACGGTTTCAGGCATGGTGGAATCCATCGAGATTAAAGACGGCGACACGATCAAAGAAGGTGTAGTCATTCTGAAAGTGAAAACGGCTGTTTCGGCAGCGCAAGCACCGACAGAAGCACCTCAAGCACCAGTTGCTCAAGCGGCGACCCAAGAGAAAGCAGTCGAAGCACCACAAACGCCAGCAGTACCTGCGGGGGATATTGAAATTGCCGTGCCTGACCTGGGTGTAGACAAGGCGGCTGTGGCTGAAATTCTGGTTCAGGTCGGAGATACGGTTGAAAAAGACCAGAGCATCATCGTGGTTGAATCAGACAAGGCGACTGTTGAAGTACCAAGTACTGCGGCCGGGGTGATTAAAGCCATTCATGTTGAACTGGGTCAAAATGTCTCTCAAGGTATTGCACTGGTGACAATCGAAGCTGAAGCGCAAGCAGAAGCTGCTCCTGTTGCAGCCAAGGCAGAAGTAGCAAAAGCAGCAGAAGAATCAAAAGTGCCTGCTACAAAAGCAGCACCGACACCTGCGGCATCTTCTAATCAGGCAGTCGCGACGTCGGATAATGTCGACAAGCTGACCAAAGAGCAGAATGCGGCCAACTCGAAAGTCTATGCCGGTCCTGCTGTGCGTAAACTGGCTCGGGAGCTTGGCGTCGTGCTGGCAGATGTCAAGGCCTCTGGTCCACATGCGCGCGTCATGAAAGAAGACCTGAAAGCCTATGTCAAATCGCGTCTTACTGCGCCGCAGGCGGCTCCTGTCGCCGCTGCTGCCCAAGTCGCAGGACTGCCAAAACTGCCAGACTTTAGCGTTTTTGGTGGAGTGGAAGAGAAAACCTTGACGCGTTTGCAACAAGTGTCCATTCCACAGTTGTCGCTGAATAATTTCATTCCGCAAGTGACCCAGTTTGATGCAGCAGATATTACGGAACTGGAAGCATGGCGTAATGAACTGAAAGGCAACTTCAAGAAAGACGGCATTGGTCTGACCATTATGGCGTTCATCATCAAAGCAGTTGCGCACTTGTTAAAAGAAGAGCGAGAGTTTGCCGGTCACTTGGCTGATGATGGCAAGTCAGTATTGTTACGTAACGAGATCCATATGGGTATCGCGGTCGCAACGCCAGATGGTTTGACCGTGCCTGTGCTGCGTCATCCAGATCAGAAGTCAATTAAACAGATTGCAGTTGAGCTGGGAGAACTAAGCCAGAAAGCGCGTGACAAGAAATTGTCACCGAAAGATCTGCAAGGCGCGAACTTCACTATTACTAGCCTGGGTTCAATTGGTGGTACGGCATTTACACCGTTGGTCAACTGGCCACAAGTGGCGATTCTGGGTATTTCACCTGCAACAATGCAACCGGTCTGGAATGGTGAAGGTTTTGATCCACGCTTGATGCTGCCGCTTTCATTGTCATACGATCACCGTGTGATCAATGGTGCAGATGCTGCTCGTTTCACCAACAAGCTGACCAAGCTGCTTAAAGATATTCGTACTTTGCTCATCTAAAACCTTATCTCTAGGCCTTTGTTTTTCTCTCTGAGAGAAAGACAAAGAGGATATAAAAAACCCTGCTTCGGCAGGGTTTTTTGCTGCTGCATTGAAAAATAATCTATTTGATTATATACTTGGCGCACTTCATTGGGGAGTAGCCGCCTTTTGCGCAAAGCAGAAGGGTGATGGTCAACATATTTGCTCAACCGGGCATGGTCATCATAGCAAAGAACCAAGTCAGCTTTTCCAAGCTTTCTTTTGTTGGCAAGACCTTTGATTTACCACTCTGCAGATTTTGGCTAGCAGGAGCGGTGAGTCATTGGTATTGGATGCTAGCCAGAGAAAAACCCCATGTATGAATTCCTACTGTCGACTGCAATCGTAGCACTGGCTGAAATGGGTGATAAAACCCAATTGCTGGCATTGCTGCTTGCCGCACGCTTTCGCAAACCTGTTCCTATTTTAGTTGCCATTTTATTGGCGACGGTGATTAACCACGGTCTTTCTGCGGTATTGGGACAATGGGTCACTACAGTGATTGGGCCAGAGGTACTAATGTGGATCGTTTCGCTTGGCTTTATCGCGATGGCTATCTGGATGCTGATTCCGGATGAACTCGGGGATGAAAATGCCAGCATCAATAAATGGCAAAAATTCGGGGTATTTGGTGCGACCTTTATTCTGTTCTTTCTGGCAGAAATTGGCGATAAAACCCAGATTGCCACAGTTGCACTGGCGGCACGTTTCGACAGCGTATTCTGGGTCATGCTTGGGACCACTTTGGGTATGATGCTGGCCAATGCACCTGCGGTCTTTTTAGGTGATAAACTCGCCAACAGATTGCCAATCAGCCTGATTCATAAAATTGGTGCGGCGATTTTCCTGGTGATTGGTGTGGCAACCCTGGTTCAACATTATTTCTTTTAAAGAATAAAATAATATTTATGTGAATCCTGAGCTAAAAACTCAGGATTTTTTATGATTAAAATGCTATCGAAATGTTGATAAATAGCGTGATATGGTCAGTTCTATTGATTGTAAGTTTGATTAATTCCATATATTTTATACGGGTATAAAAGTGTCATTTTTATTATAAATTGGGGAATTTACATGGCTTTTGAACGCACCACATCGCAGGTTCTGTTTGATAACGGGACGCATAAATGCATCAGCTTTACCAGCCTGGTTAAAGGTGAAGGCGTTCAGGCAAACCAGTTTCTGATCATTGATCATGAACGTGCTGCAGTGCTCGATCCGGGGGGGGATTTAACCTATGTGCCGCTGACCATGGAACTGAATAAATACACCCGTTTGACCAATCTGGATTATGTCATGGCCTCGCATCAGGATCCGGATATTATTACCTCGATGCCACGCTGGCTGGTCTATACGGATGCCAAAGTCGTCGCATCCAAGCTCTGGGCACGTTTCTTGCCTCACTTAAACTCTGCTTTTATGAGTGACCGGATGAAAGGTAACTGGCTGGACCGCCTGGTAGAGCTTCCTGATCACGGTCAGATCGTTCCGCTCGGTCAATCTCATATTGTGGCAGTACCGGCGCATTTCCTGCATTCGGTTGGGAACTTCCAGTTTTATGATCCGGTTGCCAAAATCCTGTTTTCCGGTGATATGGGCGCGTCCATGGTTGAAGATGCCGCAAAGCCACTGGAAAACTTTGCCGCGCATATTCCGAAAATGAAAAATTTCCATCAGCGCTATATGTGCAATAACAAGGTCATTCGTCTCTGGGTGCAAATGGTGCGCGGCATGGAGATCGAGATGATCGTACCGCAGCATGGTACGCCATTTATCGGCAAAGAACAGATTACCCAGTTTCTCGACTGGATTGAAACGCTGCAATGCGGTACCGATCTGATGGATGAAACGGTTTTTACCTGTCCTGAATAGTTCATCCAAAAGATAAAATTTTTCTTGTATGGAAAAACAACATTTTTTATATTTCTTCTTCAAAAAATTTTTTTGATGACGAGAACTTATAAGAAATGTTGTCTCAAATTCCAACACCGGATGCGTGTTTAAGCTGTGGGGCGTGCTGCGCCTATTTCAGGGTTTCTTTTTATTGGGCCGAAGGAATTCATATGCCTGAGCACTATACTGAACCTGTTAATGCAGTTTATTCATGTATGGCTGGAACCAATCAAAAAAATCCACGCTGTATCGCACTGGATGGCACCATCGGCCAGCAGGTCAGCTGCGGTATGTATGAGCTGCGCAGTTCATCCTGCAAAGAAGTGCAGATTGCCGATCAGCAATGCAACAAGGCACGTGTGGCACACAATATGTTGCCCTTTGTTCAGATTGAAACTGATGAAGCCGAGAATGATGACAGTTTTGAATATGTCAGTTAAATCCATCCAAAGCAGAGCTTAGGCTCTGCTTTTTACAGTAGTCTTGAAGGATCAGGGTATATATTAAGTTAGGAAACTTGATTATTAAGCATAAGGGACTGCCCCAGAACACAAATCGCTCTGCTGGTACAACGCTTGAAGAAAAAATAATTTTGCAATTGCAATGAAATTTAAGCCGATATTTGTTTATAATAGTGCACGGAAATTACCAGTGAGACTGTTATGTTGACCATCGTTCAAGACGCGTTAACCTTCGATGATGTCCTATTACTCCCTGCCTATTCTACTGTTCTTCCAAAAGATGTCTCCCTAAAGACACGTTTAACTCGTGGCATTAACCTGAATATTCCTCTTGTGTCCGCAGCAATGGATACGGTGACTGAGTCCCGTATGGCAATTGCAATGGCGCAAAATGGTGGTATCGGTATTTTGCACAAGAACATGGATATCGCTGTTCAGGCTGCAGAAGTGCGCCGTGTGAAAAAATTCGAAGCGGGTATGGTCAAAGACCCGATTACAGTGACTCCTGAAACCACAGTACGTGAACTGATTGCGCTGACTCAAGCCAACAATATCAGTGGTGTGCCCGTTGTGAAAGACGGCAAAGTGGTGGGTATCGTGACCGGTCGTGATACACGCTTTGAAACCAATCTTGAGCAGCCAGTCAGCAATATCATGACTGGTCAGGATCGTCTGGTGACGGTTCGTGAAGGCGAATCGAAAGAAAACATTCAAGCTTTATTACAACAGCACCGTATTGAAAAAGTACTGGTGGTCAATGATCAGCAAGAGCTGAAAGGCCTGATTACGGTAACTGATTTCCGTAAAGCTGAATTGTATCCAAACAGTTGTAAAGATGATCTGGGTCGTCTACGTGTTGGTGCTGCTGTCGGTACCGGTGCAGAAACGCCAAGTCGCGTAGAAGCCCTGGTTGATGCAGGTGTGGATGTGATTGTAGTCGATACTGCACATGGCCATTCTGCGGGTGTAATCGAGCGTGTACGTTGGGTGAAAGCCAACTATCCACAAGTTCAGGTGATTGGCGGTAACATCGCCACAGGTGATGCTGCATTGGCTTTACTGGATGCAGGTGCTGATGCCGTTAAAGTCGGGATCGGTCCTGGCTCAATCTGTACCACACGTATTGTAGCTGGTATTGGCATGCCGCAAATCTCTGCCATCGATAGCGTAGCTTCTGCACTTAAAGATCAGATTCCATTGATTGCGGATGGTGGTATTCGTTTCTCTGGTGATATGGCCAAAGCGATTGGCGCCGGTGCGAGCACCATTATGGTCGGTTCATTAATGGCAGGTACTGAAGAAGCGCCTGGCGAAGTTGAATTTTTCCAGGGCCGCTACTACAAAGCTTATCGTGGTATGGGTTCATTGGGCGCGATGGCGGGTGCCACAGGTTCTGCTGACCGTTACTTCCAGGATTCCAAGGCTGGTGCCGAGAAGCTGGTTCCTGAAGGTATTGAAGGTCGCGTACCGTATAAAGGCCCAATGGGTAATATCGTACATCAGATGATGGGCGGTTTACGTTCTTCAATGGGTTATACCGGTTCTGCAACTATTCAAGACCTGCGTCAGAATGCCAAGTTTGTGAAAATCACGGCTGCTGGTATGTCGGAATCGCATGTTCATGACGTGACCATTACCAAAGAAGCACCGAACTATCGCGTGGGTTAATTTCCTGTGATTTAAGAATTTAAAAAGCCGTCATGCAAATGACGGCTTTTTTATTTTGGTGTAAAGTGTGGCACAAGGAAAAAATGGGTGATATCAATCATCCGACAAGAAGTGAGATAAAGATGAGTTATTTTGGTACAGATGGTATTCGTGGCAAGTTTGGCGAATTGCCGATTACCCCTGAGTTTGCCCTGAAACTGGGATTTGCAGCCGGAAAAGTTTTAAAACGTCATAGCAAAAAATCCAAACCGCTGGTGGTTTTAGGTAAAGACACCCGTTTGTCTGGCTATATTCTGGAAGCGGCCTTGCAGGCAGGTTTAAATGCTGCCGGTGTGTATGTTCATCTCTTGGGTCCATTACCGACACCAGCGATTGCCCATCTGACTCGTGCCCTACATGCCAGCTTGGGAATCGTCATTTCTGCGTCACATAATCCTTACTTTGACAATGGGATCAAGTTCTTTTCTGCGGAAGGCAAGAAATTGCCAGATGCTATACAAGAAGAAATTAATCAAGAACTTGATAAAGAAATGGTCATTGAGGATACTGCGAATCTGGGTAAAAGTGTCCGGGTCAAAGATGCCAACGGCCGTTATATTGAATTCTGTAAATCGACGTTCCCATATCACCTGGATCTGAATGATTTAACTATCGTGGTGGATTGTGCCAATGGCGCGGCCTATAACGTCGGACCTGCGGTGTTCCGTGAACTGGGTGCCAAGGTCATTGCCATTCATGATGAACCGACCGGTTTAAATATTAATGATAATTGCGGTTCAACCCATCCTGAAAGCTTGCAACAGGCAGTACTTGAGCATAAAGCGGATCTGGGGGTTGCGTTTGATGGCGATGCCGACCGTGTGGTCTTGGTGGATCAATACGGTAAACTGATTGATGGCGACCATATACTGTATATCTTGGCAACTCAAAGCTCGAAAAAACCGGCCGGAATTGTGGGTACCTTAATGAGCAACATGGCACTGGAACTAGCGCTAGAAAAAGCGCAAGTACCCTTATTGCGTGCCAAAGTGGGCGACCGTTATGTATTGCAGGGTCTGGAAGAAAATGGCTGGACCATTGGTGGTGAGCCTTCAGGCCACATTCTGACTTTGGACAAGAGCACCACAGGCGATGCAATTATTGCAGCATTGCAGGTCTTAACGGTGATGGTGGAACAGAAAAAAGCCCTACATGAACTGGTAGCTGACTTTAAACTGCTACCAAATGTCCTGGTCAATGTACGTTTAGATGCCATGTTTGATCCTTATTCAGTGCCGGCACTGGCAGCTGAATTTGAAAAAGCCGAACAGCAGCTGAAAGGCCGTGGCCGTTTGTTGATTCGCAAATCAGGCACAGAACCAGTCATCCGGGTGATGGTCGAAGGTGATGATCTGGCTGAAGTTACCACACTTGCAAATAGCTTGGCAGATGCTGTACGTGCCAATGCTGCTTAACGGGAGCATAAATGATGAGTGATCTGATCAAGGATCTGAGTGAGCTACGCCTGAATTATGAAAAAGGCGAGTTGCAGGAACAGCAAGTCAATCCGAATCCGCATATGCAGTTCCTGCAATGGTTTAACCATGCACTGGAAGCGAAATCGCATGAACCCTATGCCATGTCGCTGGCGACTGCCAATGCACAAGGGCGTCCGCATGTGCGTACTGTGCTGTTACGTGGTGCCACTGAAGCGGGCTATGACTTCTATACCAATTATGACAGTCAGAAGGGTCTGGATCTTGCTGAAAATCCGTATGCCGAACTGTTGTTTTACTGGCAGGATCAGGAGCGCCAGATTCGTATTTCGGGTCGTGTAATGAAAATCTCGGAAGAAGAATCCACCGATTACTATCATAAACGTCCACGTGATAGCCAGATTGCCGCACATGTCAGTACGCCGCAAAGCGGGGTGATTGGTAGCCGTGAAGAGTTGCAACAGCGTTTCTGGGATTTACATCATCAGGTTGCGAATCAGCAAGAGCTGGACAAACCGGTCTTCTGGGGTGGCTATCGTCTCGAGCCAGATTATTATGAATTCTGGCAGGGTCGTCCCAACCGTTTACATGACCGTCTGAGTTATCGTAAAAGCGATGATGGCTGGACTTTAGAGCGTTTAATGCCATAACCATGCAAAAACTGGAAATCAAACAGCGACCTTTTGTAACCCGTCCTGAAAACTTATCGGGTGTTCCTGCATTTGTAGCCGAGATTCTGGCCCGGCGTGGGGTGGCATCTGGGCAGGAGCTGGAACTCAAGCTGAAGCATCTGCTGGCACCGACCATGAAAGGATTGCCTGAAGCCATTCAACTGATTGATCAGGCGATTGATCGTGGCCAGAAAATCGTGATTGTCGGTGATTATGATGCTGATGGCGCGACCAGTACTGCTTTGATGGTGCTGGCACTTCGGGATATGGGGGCAAAGGTCGATTATCTGGTACCGGACCGTTTTAAATATGGGTATGGACTGACACCTGCAATTGCAGACCTGGCCTTTGTCAATTTTACTCCTGATTTACTGATTACCGTGGACAACGGCATTTCCAGCCATGACGGAGTAAAACAGGCGCAGGATCACGGCATGCAGGTGATCATTACCGATCATCATCTGACGACCAAGCCGACACCTGAAGCTGAAGCCGTAGTTAATCCCAATCAGCTGGGTTGCAACTTTCCAAGTAAAGCCTTGGCCGGGGTCGGGGTGGCTTTTTACGTTCTTGCTAATTTGTCCACACATCGTAAAAAACTGGGAAAATCCACCACCTCAATTATTAACTATCTTGATCTGGTGGCGCTCGGTACTTATGCCGATGTCGCGAGCCTGGACTACAACAACCGGATTCTGGTCGATGCAGGTCTGAAACGGATTCAGCAAGGACACTGTCGCGCAGGAATCAGTGCGCTACTTGATATTGCCAAACGTGACCCAGCTGGTCTAAAAGCTCAGGATTTGGGCTTTGTGCTGGGCCCGCGGATTAATGCCGCTGGACGCATGGAAACCATGGACATTGGCATCGAATGTCTGCTGGCCCCTGATCTGGCCACGGCCTATCCACTGGCTGAACAACTCAATCAGCTTAATGTCGAACGCCGTCAGGTGGAAGGAAAAATCAAGCAGGAAGCGCTGCTTGAGCTGGATAAAATTCAGTGGGATGCAACTGAACTGCCTGCTGCACTGATCATGTTTGAACAGCATTGGCATCAGGGCGTCATCGGGATTGTAGCAGGACGTTTGAAAGAGCAGTTTCATCGTCCAAGTATTGTCTTCGCTGCTGATGAAGATGGCATTCATATTAAAGGTTCGGCACGCTCGATTGAAGGTATTCACATTCGGGATAGCATTGAACGGGTTGCGGAACAGTATCCGCATCTGGTCAGCCACTTTGGTGGACATGCAGCTGCGGCAGGTTTGACGATAAAAAAACAGTACTTTTCTGAATTTAAACAGGTTTTTGAAAATCTCGTTGCACAGATGGATGAGGATTTATTCACTGCAACTTTATGGACAGATGGGGAATTGCCAAGTTCTGCTTTTCAGATTGAAACAGTCGACTTGTTGCAAAACTTAAGTCCTTGGGGGCAAAAATTTCCCCAGCCGACTTTTGAGGGTGTATTTAAAATTATGGACTATCGCTGGCTCAAAGATGTCCATCTGAAATTACGCGTGGCTTTGGAGAATGGTCAGGTGGTGGATGCGATTGCCTTCAATGCAGCGGATAAATATAGTTTTGACCCGATGAAAAATACCCGGTTGGTCTATGAGCTGGATAAAAATATCTTTAACGGCAATGTCAGCCTGCAGATGCGGATTATTCATTTAGAACAGTAGCTAATAGGCCATAAAAAACCGCTCACTAGAGCGGTTTTTTCTTTTCAAAGGAGAGATTAGAAGCGGAAAGTACCGTTAATTCCAAAAGAGTCAGCACCGTCAGTAGTCGTATAATTTACGCCAGCTGCAATAGCAGGGGTAAAGAATTTTTGTGCGCGTACTGAGAAGACAGTATCAAAATCTTCTAAAGTTGCATCGTTGATAGATACACCAACGCTTAACGTTGGATCAATATAAAGATCAGCAGCTACATCATATGCTGTTTCATCACCGAAAGCAGTTGACGCTTCAAAGTTAGCGTAGTGGTTGCCAATGAGAGTTACATATTTAGCACGTAGAGTAAAAGCAGTATCATCTGCTAATGCAGAAGCAGAGCTAAAAGTATTGATAAAGCCTTTTTTGCCTGCTTGATACGCATCGATATTTTCTTTTGAAATACCAACAGCTAAAAGTAGGCCATTAATCGGTAAATAACCAGCTTCAACAGCGTAACCTGTATTGTCATCAGACACTTTACCAAATTCATTTTCAACAGTTACTTCTGCACGGTTTAAGCTACCAGCAACGTAGAATTGCGAATCTGGAATAAAGAATTCACCATTGATGCCCACAGTATCAATTTTAAGCTCAGCGCCTTCATCGTCAGTATTCGCATGAGCATAAGCTAAACCAATATTACTTGCTCTACCTAAAAAAGCTGCTTCAGCAAGAGGTGAATTTTTAACTTGCACTCCGTTTAAATAATATTTTCCACCTATAGAAAATGTATTTACATCATCACTAAAACCATCAAGATCTGTGTTCTCATATCCAGCATTGAGTTCAGCTTGATAAGCATGTGCAGTTCCTAGGCTAGCAATAAGTGCTGTAGCAAGTGCAAGTTTCTTAAGCATTTAGATTTCTCTCTTTGTTATAAAAATATAACTGTTTGATTAACAGTTGTAACAAATTGTACGGTTTATATTTGATCCGTCAACGTGCAAAAAATACCTAAATGCCTGTTAAAAGTGCAATAAAAAAACCCATCCGAGGATGGGTTTCTTTTGAATGAAAAGTATCGTGGTTTAAATTAGAAGCGGTATTTCGCAGCTACACCAAATTTGTTGTAGTCATTATTCCCTACTTCACCAAAACCTACGCGACCTTCCAAGCTTACTTGCTGGTTAATGAACTTACGTGCACTGATACCAAATTCATTGGTATCTGCAAAACCATGATCTTTACTATAATAATCTACACCAACACTGAGAGTTTTATCGATGAAGTAGTCTGCTGCCAGATTCCATTCATCTAGATCACCAAATCCTGCACCTGCTTCCAGGTTAATATCTTTACCATTGCTTAATGTAGTCACATATTTAGCGCGAAGTGTTGGATCTACGCCATCATCGTAGTCATTATCATAACCTTTCAGACCCGCAGCAATTAATAAGCCTGGTGCTGGAAGATAACCGATTTCGGCGCCATAGACAGTTTCATCAAAATCACGGCCGTTGTCGCGTTTGATATCATCACGACCCACGTTACCACTTAAATAAAAATCGGAATTTGGTACAAAGTATTCAACGCCTACACCATAACGATGACGATCATCATCACCCACTTCATCATATTGGTATTGAGCGCTTACATTGCTAGCACGGTCAAGGAATGCCGCTTCTGCTAATGGGGCATTACGAGTTTGAACTGGATTGAAGTAATATGTACCATCAACACCGAAAGAACCGCTGGTTCCACCGTTGTCCGGATCAATTACTCCCGCTGATCCACCAATTTCAGCCTGGTAAGCATGTGCTGCTGTTCCAGTCATGGCTATTGCTGAAAGTAGTGCTGAAGCAATCGCTAATTTTTTCATGGTTAATACCCCTCAAATCGTGAGTTAAAATATTACACTTTTTGTTACAACTTTAAGTGTAGACCAATTCCAAAGATCGTCAATCACAAGAAAGTTACCGCAATGTGAATAGCGTAATCTTATGTAATTTTATCTAAATAAGTCACTGAATAATAAAAGTAAATTTATAATGTAGTGTTTTATTAAAACTGTGTAGATATTGTGGAATGTATTGAAATTGCTACTTTTTATTTTTTTTAGTATGCTTTTTAAAAAAGAAAAAAAGATCCACAGTCTTCAGAGACTAACTGAATAAATAGCAGTAAAAAATAATAGAAACCATTAAATAAAAAATAACTAATAAGGGGATTTTAGGGCGGTGCTGAGTGTTACAAAGTAAGTCCTAAGAAATAATCATTTGAACTTTTAGCCAACACTGAGGACGCGCAAACTGCAAAAAAAGACTGTGCTATAATCGCGGGCTAAATAATTTGTGCCTAATTCTGATTGAGAGTAATTCACGTGGAAATTAATCCGTATCTAAACCAATTAAAAGATTTAAACGAACGTGGTCAGACACTACGGGGGTATCTTTGACTACGATCTGAAAAAAGAGCGTTTAGAAGAGGTCCTGCGTGAATTAGAAGATCCAGCCATCTGGAATGACCAGAGTCGTGCCCAAGCCATGGCTAAAGAAAAAGGCGAGCTGGAAAACGTATTAAATGTACTGGACGGGTTAGAGACCCAGCTGGAAGATGCGCAAGCGATGCTTGATCTGGCCGTTGAAGCAGATGAAGAAGCCATGCTTGAAGATGTGCAGGCTGAGCTGAATGCTGCTGAAGAAGAGCTGGCCAAACTTGAATTCCGCCGCATGTTTAGTAATCCGATGGACCCGAATCCATGTTATGTGGAAATTCAGGCAGGTTCAGGGGGTACGGAAGCACAGGATTGGGCGTCCATGCTGCTGCGTATGTACTTGCGCTGGATCGAACGTCATGGCTTTAAAGCTGAACTGATGGAAGAGTCTGACGGCGATGTAGCCGGGATCAAGTCTGCCACGATTCGTGTAGAAGGCGAGTATGCTTATGGCTGGTTACGTACTGAATCTGGCGTACACCGTTTAGTGCGTAAGTCGCCATTTGATTCGGGTAACCGCCGTCATACTTCATTTTCTGCCGTGTTTGTGTCACCTGAAGTGGATGACAACATCGAAATTGAAATCAATCCTTCAGATGTGCGTACCGATACTTATCGTGCCTCAGGTGCCGGTGGTCAGCACATTAACAAAACTGATTCTGCGGTGCGTTTGACCCATATTCCGACCGGTATTGTGGTGGCCTGTCAGAACCAGCGTTCACAACATGCTAACCGTGACCATGCCTGGAAACAGTTACGTGCCAAGCTTTATGAGCTGGAAATGAACAAGCGTAATGAAGCTGCCCAGGCGCTGGAAGATTCCAAGTCTGATATCGGTTGGGGTAGCCAGATCCGTTCTTATGTACTGGATGATTCACGTATCAAGGATTTGCGTACTGGCGTAGAAAATTCCAATACGGGTGCCGTACTGGACGGTGATCTGGACAAATTTATTGAAGCAAGCCTGAAACAGGGCTTGTAACAAGTCGTTTAAAGCTGGCGTAACAATGCTTTAACAGTTTGTGACTTTTATATCTAAATTTATCGATATATAAATCGAAAAAATACGATATAATGATTGCAGATGCTGAATGAAGTTTCGTTGCGCCACTGATTGTGATGTGCTTATGGACCTTGATCTAATTTTTAAAGCCTTGGCCAATCCGACCCGTCGGCAGATTCTGGAATGGTTGAAATCTCCAGAACAATATCTGTCTGTGGAGGAGTGTGGCGGCTTTCAGCGTGGTGTCTGCGCGGGCCAGATTGAAAAATTAGGACAAGTTTCTCAATCCACCATGTCCAACCATTTGTCCGTGTTGCAACAGGCGGGTTTAATTACCGCCACCAAACATGGGCAATGGTCGTATTTTTCCCGCAATGAAGCTTTGATTCAGCAATTTATCGAACATTTACAACAACACCTTTAACCGGTGGGAGTAACGATGGCTGAATTAAATTCTCCTTTAACGCTCGGTGCGTTAGAACTCAAAAACCGTGTCATTATGGCGCCGCTGACCCGTAGTCGTGCTACTGCTGACCGTGTGCCAACGCCAATGATGGCTGAATACTATGCCCAGCGTGCAAGTGCAGGTCTGATCATCTCTGAAGCAACTGTTATTTCTGAAGAAGCCAATGGCTATCTGAATACGCCAGGACTGTTTAGCGATGCTCAGGTAGAAGGCTGGAAACAGGTGACAAAAGCGGTTCATGAGAAGGGCGGCCTGATTGTTGCACAGCTTTGGCATGTCGGCCGTGTATCGCACCCAGATTTGTTAAACGGTGAAACACCAGTATCGGCGAGCAGCGTACAACAGGCTGGTCACGTCAGTCTGTTACGTCCAAAACGTCCATACGTCCTACCACGCCCATTAGAAATTGCTGAAATTCAAGCAATTACCGAGCAGTATAAACAGGCTGCAATTCGTGCCAAAGCAGCCGGTTTTGATGGCGTTGAGTTGCATGCAGCCAATGGTTACCTGATTGACCAGTTCCTGCAAACCAAAACCAATAAACGTGAAGATGAATACGGCGGTTCAGTTGAAAACCGTGCGCGTTTCCTGCTAGAAGTCATGGATGCACTGATTGAAGTCTGGGGTGCTGATCGTGTGGGTGTACATCTGGCACCACGTGGCGATGAGCATGATATGGGCGATAATGATCCACGTGAAACCTTCGGTTATGTCATGGAGCAGCTGGGCAAACGTCAGATCGCATTTTTCTTTACCCGTGAGTATCTGGCAGAAGACAGTATTTCCAAGTATATGAAACAGCGCTCACATGGCGTACCGTACATTGCAAATATGCGCTTGAGCCGTGAAGATGCGATTGAACTGTTAGCGTCTGGCAAAGCTGATGCAGTATCTTTTGGCAAAGCCTATATTGCCAATCCGGATCTGTATGAGCGACTGCTTGAAGATGCACCATTGAATGAACTAAAACTGGAAAACATGATCGGCAGCCAGGCAGCTGAAGGATATATTGATTATCCAACCTTGGCTGAAGCAGAAGCTTTAAGCACCGCAGAATAATCTAAAATTGAGCCACATTGATTAACATGTTGATGTGGCTCTGCTATATTCTGCCCATTGAATCTTTGGACAGGGGCGCAAAGTGGCCACTCCATTTTGGTACAACGCAGCCTTGGCGCTGGTTAAACCCTTATATCAATCGCGTATTCGTAAACGTACGACCGAGCCGGAACAATTACAACAAGAAATGACAGAACGTTTCGGTCCATTTCAATCCCCCAAAAACCTGCATGCCATCTGGTTTCATGTAGTGTCGGTAGGTGAAACCAACGCGGCCCAACCTTTAATTGAGCATTATTTAAAACTCGGTCATCCGGTGCTCGTCACCAATACCACCAAAACCGGTCAGGCCCGGGCCAAATCGCTGTTCTTAAAGCCACCCTACTTAGATTTATTCCAGGCCGTGTATTTGCCTGCTGACCAGAAAACACTGATTCAGGATTTCTATCGGAAATATCAGCCTAAGCTACTGTTGTTAATGGAAACGGAACTCTGGCCGAATCTGATTGATCAGGCACCGGATTTTAAGGTGCCCTGTTTACTGCTGAATGCCCGACTTTCTGAAAAATCCGCCAAAGGCTATGCCAAGGTCAAAGGTCTGACCCGTGGCATGCTGAAAAATTTAACTGGCCTTTTGGCACAGGATGCGGCTACCCGGCAACGCTATATCGAACTGGGAATTGCAGCGGGGAAAACCCAGGTTTTGGGCAATATCAAGTTCGATATTACTGCGCCTGAGCACTTTATCCAGCAGGCAGATCAGTTAAAACAGCAATGGCCTTTAGCAGGTCGTCAAGTGATCACGCTGGCCAGCACCCATGCTCCTGAAGAAAAAGAAATTCTGAGTGCTTTAAAAGCTGCTTTGGAGGCTGATCCTAAATTGGTCTGTATTGTGGTGCCACGTCATCCGGAACGTTTTGATGAGGTGTTTCAGGCGACACAGTTACTAGGTTTAACAATCCGGCGCCGTAGTTTGGGGCAACATATTGAAGCAGATACCCAGGTTTATCTGGCCGACTCTATGGGTGAAATGTGGCTTTGGTATGCTCTGAGTCAGGCATGTTATGTTGGTGGTTCTTTAAATGAACCAGGTGGTGGACATAATATTCTGGAGCCGATTGCGCTGCATGTACCTACCATTTTGGGCAAGAACTATTTTAACTTCCAGACCATTGTGAATGAGTTTTTAGAAGCTCAAGCTGTAGAAGTGGTCGAAAATGCTCAACAGGCAGCGACGACTTTATTGGAGCTTTTAAATAATTCAGAAAAGGCTGAAAGTTTGAATACGGCTGCGGAAAAGATTATGCAGCAAAATCAGGGTTCACTGGCTAAGCATATTCAGGTGATTGATCAGTATCTTTAATTTACATTGATAAGTAACAGATATTGGATTTCCCAAGACGGCAGGGATGCCGTCGTTAGGCTGTGTGATACAAGGAAGTGTCATCAGCCTAACAAAAGCCTTTTGCAGCGCTGAAGGGACGTCCTGTCCCTCAGCACTGCAGGCGACATCCCTGTCGCCACCCTCTAGCCAATAGAGGGATATATCATATTTTTTGGTCTTCTTTTTTATGAACATCGTCCTGCTTGATCCCCGTCAAACCCAATCTGAGATTTGGACGATCAGTGCCAAACGTCAATTGGAACATTTGCAGACACATTTGGACATTCAAGTCGGTGATACGCTCAAAGTGGGTATCCGTGAAGGCAAGCGTTATCTTACAGAAATTGTTGAAATCTCTGAAAAATCAGTACAACTAAAACCGCTTCAAGAGGAAGCTGTTCCAGAAAAATTACCTGTGACCTTAATTGTGGCTTTGCCACGACCCAAAGTCCTGCGTCGTCTGATCATGGATGCTGTCACGATGGGAGTAGAAAAAATCATTTTACTGCACAGCTATCGGGTAGATAAAAGCTACTGGCAGACACCGTTTTTGCAGCAGCTGGATCATTATGTTGAACTGGGCCTGGAGCAGGCAGGGGATACGATCGCTCCAGAAATAGTGCTATATAAACGCTTTAAACCTTTTGTGGAAGATGTCTTGCCGGGTTTGATTAGTACGGATTGTCCAGCTTTTGTGGCTCATCCTTATGCAGAACAGCCTATGCCATTTGCGCTTCAGCATCCTTGCAGTATCGTGATTGGCCCAGAAGGTGGTTTTATTCCCTATGAGATCGATCTGCTCATAAAAAACGGCTGTCAGGCAGTGAACCTTGGCAACCGTATTCTGCGTACCGAGACGGCAATTCCTTATGTTTTAGGTCGGCTGTTTAGCGCGAGCTGAGGCATCGTCATGACCATCCCCACGATAGATCTTCACTTCCTGAACGGGATAAGGGATTGAAATACTGTGTTCTGCAAACGCCTGAATCACGCGTTCCTGCACCGCACTGATCGAAGTTCCGGTTCCGGTATCTGTGGTGTCGACCCACCATAAAGCTTTCAAGGTAATCGAGAAGTCTGCCAGTGCAATGACATTGACGCTAAAGGCAGGTTGACTCAGGATGGTTGGATCCTTATCCAGAATTGCAGTAATAATATCCTTGGCTTTCTGGATGTCATCTTCATAGCCAATACCGACCAAAAATTCACAGCGGCGACGGGTATAGGCAGTATTTACAGTCACTGCACTGGTGTAGACCGTGGCATTGGGAATGACGATACGCCGGCCATCTGGTGAGCGTAAAAAGGTCGCGCGAATCTGGATATCTTCAACTGTACCTTCCATGCCATTCACGATAATGTCATCGCCAATCTTGAAGGGTTCACTCAGTAAAATCAGTACGCCGGAAAGCAGGTTCTGGAAAATATCCTTGAAGGCGAAACCGATGGCCACTGAGCCAATCCCGAGGGCACTCATCAGCTGAGCTGGAGTAAAGCCAGGAATTGCGATCACCAGCCCGATTAATACACCGAAAAATATAATAAAAGTACTGCCTACACGGTTCAGGACCAGCACCAGATTCTGCCGGGTATAAGAGCGGTTTTCTAAAGTCTTGCGAATAAAAAACTTGAATATTTTGGAGAGTAACCAGAAAATCGAAATCACCACCAAGGCAATACAGAAATAGGGCACACGCTCCCAAAAGCCTTCTATGATCTTGTCAATGGCACTATAAGCATCATTATACTTGGCGGTATGTTCAATTACGGTCTGTGCTGTTTTTTCAGTTGCCTCGTGCAACAGCTCAGTCGTGCCTTCAGTGACCTGATTCAAAGTATTTTCTTTTTCTGCCACGAAATTTCCCGCATTTAAATTTTGCCTATTTTGCCTGATGTTCAGCAAAAAATTAACCAGGGTTTGCCAGCATGGCCAGGTATTTCTTCCAAGGCTAAAGTCAATATTAAAAATATTTTGTGGTTTTCTGCATCATTTCCGTCGGAGTCTGCGGCTGTTCTCCACCACTCATATAGCCGAATAAAGCCAGTGAACCCAACAGGCTAAGCAGAGTCAGGATAATCATCAGCCAAGCCAGGACCTTTTCCCAGAACAAGGTGATCCGTGCCGGACCATAGTGATTTATGCCACGATCACCCGAACCAAAGATTATATAAAGCCATACAAAAATGTTAACTAAGGGGAGTAATAATAACAGCACCCACCAGCCGCTCCTGTTTAAATCATGGAAACGGCGAACAGTAACGACTAAAGCAAAATACAGGTAGGCCAGAACGATGAGCAGTACACCAATGCTGCCCAAGCCTTGTAATGAAATCAGCCAGTTCGGGTCCATGGAAGGTGTGGCAATATTTACAATATCAATACTAAGGCCCAGTGCGAGGGTGCAACATAAAAAAATGAAATGTAGAAACGCCGACCAGGCAATAAAGCTCAAGCGCCCGAAACGCCCTTTCATCGACAGGGGATGATCTGCTAGAGGCAGATCAGGCGGACTAAAGTAGGGAGATTCAGGCGATGTCATAAAGAGAGTGTCCTGCTAAACCAGACCCAATGAGAGGGCAATTTTATTTTAAAGGGAATTACTACAGATCATACACAGTTGTGTAGAAAATTCTGTACTGTAAGTTGTGGTTTATTTTGATTGAATTTGTATAAATAATCTACGACGAAAGCATGATTGCCGGATTTGAAATAAGCAGGCCATACTGCCATTATGCATAAAAAACAATCAACCACGCCGCATTAACCTCTCGTGATGAGATAGAACAAAATCAAGGAAGTGAATTATGCAAGAGATCTATCCAGTACCTGAAGAATTTAAAAAAACAGCACGTACGCTCGAAGAGCAGTATTTTGAGCGTTATCAGTATTCTATAGAACAGCCAGATCAATTTTGGGCAGAGCAGGCGCAACGTCTGGACTGGATTAAACCCTTTACCCAAGTCAAAAATACCAGTTTTAACAAAGATGATTTTAAAATCGAATGGTTTGCCGATGGCCAGCTGAATGTCAGTGCCAACTGTCTGGACCGGCATCTGAAAGAACATCCCTATAAACCGGCGATTATCTGGGAAGGTGACCATCCTTCAAGGCACAAGATTATTTCCTTTGCCGAGCTGCATGATGAAACCTGCCGTTTCGCCAATGTGCTGAAGAAAAATGGCATCCAGAAAGGTGACCGGGTCATGCTGTATATGCCGATGGTTTCTGAAGCCGCGATTGCCATGCTGGCCTGTGCCCGGATCGGTGCGGTTCATTGTGTAGTATTTGGCGGTTTTTCGCCAGACTCCTTAGCCAGCCGGATTGAAGACTGTCAGGCCAAAATGGTGATTACCGCTGATTCTGGCATGCGTGGCGGTAAGGCCATTCCACTGAAAGCCAATGTCGATGAAGCACTGAAACTTGCAGGTACAGAGTCCATTCAGAATGTCATCGTGGTACATCGCACCGGTAACCCGATCGAAATGCAGGAAGGACGTGATCTGTGGTATCACATGGAAATTATGTCAGTGAATGACATCTGTCCACCCGAACCGATGAATGCCGAAGATCCGCTGTTTATCCTGTATACCTCAGGTTCTACCGGCAAGCCCAAGGGAGTATTGCATACCACTGGCGGCTATCTGACTTATGTGAACTGTACCTTCCGTGAAGCGTTCGATATCAAGCAGGATGATGTGTTCTGGTGTACTGCAGATGTCGGCTGGATTACCGGGCATTCCTATGTGCTGTATGGTCCGCTTTCAAATGGTACCACCACTGTGATGTTTGAAGGGGTTCCGCAATATCCGAGCTGGGCACGTACCGGGCATATTGTCGACAAGCATAACGTGACCATTCTCTATACCGCGCCGACAGCGATCCGTGCCATGATGCGCGAGGGGGATGCTTTTGTACGGGAAAGTGACCGTAGCAGCCTGAGAATTTTAGGATCAGTGGGTGAGCCGATTAATCCGGAAGCCTGGAACTGGTACTACAGCGTGGTCGGTGAAGGTCGCTGTCCAGTCATTGATACCTGGTGGCAGACCGAAACCGGCGGTTTCATGATTACGCCATTGCCGGGTGCGACTGCCTTAAAACCGGGTTCGGCGACACGGCCTTTCTTCGGCGTACAGCCGGCCATTGTCGATGCTGACGGCAAGGAACTGGAGGGAGAAGCTGAGGGTAATCTGGTCATTAAGGATTCCTGGCCGGGTCAGATGCGGACCATCTGGGGTGATCCCGAGCGTTTTATCGAAGCCTATTTCTCGACCTATCCAGGCACCTATTTTACCGGGGATGGGGCACGTCGTGATAAAGATGGTTATTACTGGATTACCGGCCGTGTCGATGATGTCCTGAATGTGTCCGGACATCGTCTAGGTACGGCAGAAATTGAAAGTGCGCTGGTGGCGCATGAATCGGTGGCCGAGGCTGCTGTTATTGGTATGCCACATGATATTAAAGGACAGGGAATCTGTGCCTTTGTCACTTTGCAGGCCGCTGTAGTAAGTTCAGATGAACTACGCGGTGAGTTGGTGAGCTGGGTGCGTAAGACTCTCGGTCCAGTGGCCACACCAGATGCCTTGCACTGGGCACCGGCCTTGCCAAAAACCCGCTCCGGCAAAATCATGCGCCGGATCCTGCGAAAAATCGCAGCCGATGAGCTGGACAGTCTGGGAGATACTTCAACCCTCGCTGAACCGCAGGTGGTGGAGCATCTGATCGCAGAAGTACAGCGTAATAAAGTTTAAATTCAAGCGGTTCCAATACCGGCATTCTGCCGGTATTTTTATATCAGTCATAAGCTCTGCATGCTTTCGGATATAGGTCAGTACCCTGATCTGCTAAGCTGTTTCCATGCTGAACATGAGTTAAAATAATGAATGCACAATCCCCATATTTAAATCAGTCTCCTGTCGATATTGCCCAGAAACTTGCTGAAAATTTTGCTTTGACTGCCGCAGAGCGGGACAAACAGGGGGGGAATCCCAAAGCCGAGCGTGACCTGATTCGCCAGAGTGGCTTGCTTGGCCTGTCCATTCCAAAACAGTATGGCGGTCAGGAGGCAGATTGGCAGACCATTTTTAAAACCATTCAAATTATGGCCCAAGTGGACAGTTCACTGGCGCATGTCTATGGCTTTCACCATTTGCTGATTGCGACCGTGCAATTATTTTCCCAAGCGGAACAATATGGCCCGTGGTTTGAACAGACGGCCCAAAATAATCTGTTCTGGGGTAATACTCTAAATCCGCTGGACCGTCGCACCACAGCCACAAAAGTTTCAGAAAACGAATATATTTTTCATGGAGATAAAAGCTTCTGCTCAGGTTCGATCGATTCAGATATGTTGCTGTGTTCAGGCTATAACGATGCCGGAAAATTGCTGATTGGTGTGATTCCTACCCAACGCAAAGGAGTAAGTTTTCTGGGCGACTGGAACAATATGGGCCAACGCCAGACCGACAGTGGTACCAGTCACTTTGAGCAGGTCAAAATTCATGAAAATGAACTGCTGTTAAATCCAGGTCCACTGAGTACGCCGTATTCCAGCCTACGGCCTTTGATTGCTCAACTGATTTTCGTGCATCTATTTTTGGGCGTGGCAGAAGGGGCATTTGAAACTGCCAGACAGGGTGTACAAACTCAAAAAGCCTGGTCCAAATCACTGGCAGAAGATGCGGTGAATGATCCTTTTATCCAGAAGCATTTTGCCGAGTTCTATGTACAACTAGAAGGTGTACGCTTACTGGCAGATAAAGCAGTTCAGGCTTTACAGGCAGCTTGGGAGCTTGGGAATGATTTAAGTGCCGAACAGCGCGGTGAAGTCTCGGTTGCCATTGCCACAGCCAAAATTGCCGCAACCAATACCTCTCTCTATATTACCCAGAATATTTTCCAGGTGATGGGTGCGCGGGCTACCACGGCCAAGCTCAATCTGGACCGTTACTGGCGCAATGTCCGCACCCAGACCTTGCATGATCCGATCGATTATAAGTATCAGGAAGTGGGGGAATGGGTGCTGACCGGGAAAGTGCCTGATCCAAGCTTTTATTCCTGATCTGAAAATAAAACAGCCTCTTTATCGGAGGCTGTTTTATTCGGGATGAAAAAGTTTGGTTTTAAATTTGCTTAAACGCTTCAATCGCTCTTACACGAGAGGCTTTTAAATCCACAATCGGTTTTGGATAATCCAGTGCAAGATCCGGATTTTTGGCATAAGGTTCATGAATAAATTTAGCATCCAGATGCCCCAGTTCCGGCACCCAGCGGCGAATATAATCCCCATTCGGATCAAACTTCTGTGACTGGCTGACCGGATTAAAAATCCGGAAATAGGGCACGGCATCCATGCCGGTCGAAGCACACCATTGCCAGCCGCCATTGTTCGCTGCCAGATCACCATCAATCAGCTGCTGCATGAACCATCTTTCTCCCAGACGCCAGTCTATCAGCAGGTTTTTACACAGGAACATCGCAGTAATCATGCGCACCCGGTTATGCATCCAGCCAGTGGCTCGCATTTGCCGCATGCCAGCATCGACAATCGGAATCCCGGTTTGTCCTTGTTGCCAGGCAGCCAAATCATCTGGTGCATTGCGCCACTGGATTTTATCGGTATTTTCCTTAAAAGGCCGATGTCTGGATACACGGGGAAAATCAAACAGGGTATGCAGATAAAATTCGCGCCAGAGCAGTTCATCTAGCCAAGTCTGCTGACCGATATTATCAATCTGGAAATATCCGTCCTTAAACAGGGTCTGCATACATTGACGGATCGAGAGAATACCGATATTCAGATATGGTGACAGGCGGCTGGTACCATCGACTGCAGGTAGATCTCGCTCAGTTTTATAGTGAGCCATTTTCTCCCCGATAAAATCATCGAGCAGCTCAAAGGCAGCTTGATCTTTTGCAGGCCAGAGCTGGGCAGCATGATCGACCTCATAATCAGCCGCAAATTTTTGCAGATCAAAGCTGGTCAGCTGAGCGGGTAATTCAAACGGATCTTGAGGCTGAATGGCAGGATAGCAGCCCGGTATATTCTGAATCAGTCGTTCATAGCACTTTTTCTTGAACGCGCTATAGACCTGATAGGGCTGATTGGACTGATTGCGGATACTGGTCAGTGGAAACAGGCTGCGATCATGATACAGCTCGACCCGGATCTGCTGCTGTTCCAGCATCTGCTGTACCTGTGCATCACGTTGCATTTCATTCACGCCCACTTCAATATTGGCATGTAGCGTATCAATCTGCAGTTTTTGGCACAGGCTTCGCATTTCGGCAGGCAGGTCTTGCCATAAGGGAATATTTAAAATGATTAATGGAATATTCAGCTGCGTTAACTGCTGCTTTAAGACGTCGAGGCGGCGCAGATAAAAATCGATTTTAATCCGGGCATCCTGATGCAGCTTCCATTGTTCGGGAGAGAGCACCACTACTGCTATACAGGTACCTTGCTGGGTGGCATGCCAGAGCGCGGCATGATCATGAATGCGGAGGTCTTGACGAAACCAGATCAGTTGCATTGTTAAAATTCTTGGAAAGTCGTTAGTGCAGAATTTTAAGGAATTGATGGTTTTAAACCTAGCCAGACAACAATTTTATCACATAAAAAATCCCCCAAGCCGAGCCTTGAGGGAGGGAGGGAGTCTGCTGAGATTTATTGGAATAATTATACGGGCTCAGCTTCTTCTTGCTGCACAGGCATTGCCTGTTGTGCTTCAAGCTCACGAACCAAAGGCAATACCTTCTGGCCAAAATATTCGACTTCTTCAATAAAATGCAAGAAGCCTGACAGAATCAAATCAACGCCCACTTTTTTCAGTTCAATAATCCGTTCAGCAATCTGCTGCGGTGTCCCGATCAGATTGGTGCGGAACCCGTCATTGTATTGCACCAGATCTTCAAAGGTGGATTGGGCCCAGTTGCCTTCGCCTTCCTGACTTGCTGCGCCAGCTTCACGGGTCGCTTCACTAAAAGATTTCACCGCCTGCACATTGGCCTTGCTAATAATTTCCTGCAATACAGCCTGCGCTTCTTCTTCGCTATCTCGTGCAATCACAAAGGCATTTACACCAATTTTCACCGAGTGATGATTTGCCTTGGCTTTTTTACGAATATCATCGATCTGTTTTTTCAGCTCTTCCGGGGTATTGCCATTGGTGAAGTACCAGTCAGATACACGGGATGCCATATCACGTGCTGCCCGGGAACTGCCGCCCTGAAAGATTTCTATATGAGGCTTCTGTAATGGTTTAGGACTCAAGGTATAGTCTTTGAATTGATAATATTTACCTTCAAAATTAAAGTTGTTCTGGGTCCAGACTCCTTTCAGGCTACGGATAAACTCTTCCGAACGGGCATAACGCTCGTCATGTTCCGGCCATTCTTCACCAATCGCATCAAACTCACCGCGGAACCAGCCACTGACCACATTGATCGCGATCCGGCCATTGCTCAGATGGTCAATCGTCGCCAGTTGTTTGGCGGCCAGTGCTGGCTTCCACGGACCCGGTAGAATCGCGGCAATGACTTTCAGGCGTTCAGTTTTGGCCAGAATGCCATGACTGAAGCTCACCGATTCATGCTGGTTTTCTGCGTTATAGCCGGCAGTAAAACGGATCTGGGTCAGAGCATAATCAAAGCCTGCCTGTTCAGCTGTTTGTGCCAGACGCACGTTATAGTCATAGCTCCAGTCGGTGCGCTGCTCGATGTTACTGACCACCAGCCCACCACTGACATTCGGCACCCAATAGGCAAATACGATATTTTTATCATTCGACATGCTGATTACCCTCTGCGTGCATATTTAAGCCACTTGAGCCTTTGGTGCTTTCTTGCTGTGTAAACGCGATTCTGCTGCATCCAGGCTAGGTACCACTGCAGATGGTAATACTTCTTCCTGTTCAATCTGCTTGTTAATGCCCAGATTTTGACTGGCCTGAATGGTTTTTTCTTTAATCACTTCAGCACGCTGTCCTTTGGCAGGTGCCCATTCCAGAATAGGTAATGCCCGCGCCACAGCCAGGGTAATCCGGTCACGTAGCAATTCACTGTGAATGGTATATTCAGGGGTGAAATCGCGGTCGGTGGCATAAACACCAATCGGCAAAGTCTGCGCCTGAAAGAAGCTGAATAAAGGACGCAGTTGATGTTCAAGCACCAAGGCATGACGGTCACTGCCGCCAGAAGCTGCTAACAATACTGGCACATCGACCAGTGCCGTTTGCTCGACAAAGTCAAAGAAATGCTTGAACAGGCCGGTAAATGAAGCGCGGTAAACCGGGGTGCCGACAATCAGCGCATCTGCGGCTTCTACGGCTGCCAGATCATCCTGAATGCGTTGTGGCAGTTGATTGCGGTAAATCGCGCCGCCTAGCAGTGAACCAATTTCACTAAATTTAATAAAATGTACATTGATCGGTGTGGCTTCCCCCAGTTTATCCAGAATCGCCTGAACCAGGGCTTCGGTTTTTGAAGGATGATTTAAACCGCCAGATACGGCCACAATATTTAAGGGTTTTTGCGCATTAAAATTAGACATATTTAGAACCTGAAAATAGGGTTAATCTCGGAATGTCCTTATTAATCCTGATTCAGCGCAGGACTGTAAAATAACGAAAAGCAGAAAAGTTATCTGATTTTTTGATATACAAAAAAAGCCTGATTTATAAGTAAAAAATATTTAATAAACCTATGATATTTATACTTATATTGAATAAATATAAGCTTTTTCAGTGAGGAATAAGATATATATAAAAAAGTGATGAGAATTAAATAATTATTGAAATACTGCAAAAATGGGCAGTTTAAAAAGAAAAACTGCATATTATTTTAAAAATAATAGTGTCTTGCATATCCTTAAACCGGGTTGTGTGGTTAGAATAGGGCCTACCGTGCCAAGATCTTTCTCACGTTGCCTATGAATATTTTAATCGTTGATGATCATCCACTATTTCGTCATGCCCTGATTCAGGCTGTACGTTATAGTCTGCCCCAAGCCCAGATTCATGAAACTGCGGCAGTCAATGAATTTTATGAACGTCTAGAAAATGGCCCTGAGCCTGATCTTGTACTCTTGGATTTAAACCTGCCGGGCGCATCCGGGTTTTCTGCCTTGGTGCATGTTCGCGCACAGTATCCGTCTTTACCGATTATCGTCGTGTCTGCGCATGAAGAAGTCAGCATCATCCAGCGCGCTATTGCGCATGGTGCGATGGGCTATATTCCTAAATCTGCCCACCCAAGCCATATTGGTGAAGCGATTCGCGAAGTACTGGAAGGTGAAATCTGGTTACCACCCAATCTGTCGGCCAATATGAACTTTGATCCGCGTGCTGCCGATGAAACGGCTTTGGCCGAACGGATCCAGTCTTTGACACCGCAACAGTTCCGGGTGTTGATGATGGTAGCTGAAGGTTTATTGAACAAGCAGATTGCTTATGAACTGGATGTATCCGAAGCCACCATTAAAGCCCATGTCACGGCAATTTTCCGTAAGCTGGGTGTACAGAACCGGACGCAAGCAGTATTGGCCATTAATGCGCTGAATATTGAAGACCGCAAAATGTAGGCTTCTGCTATTCGAATTGAAGAAGACCTCATTGGAGGTCTTTTTTATGGAAAAAATTAAGTGAAAAGATATAAAGATATTAGGCGATATAATCCTGTTTGCGGGTAAAATCATCACAAAACAGTGGGTTTAAGGCACATTGCAGTTCATCAATCTGCTCTTCGGTGACATAACCTTTGGATTTTAGATATTCTGCCACGCGATCATCACGCAGACTCAGGAAGGTCGCGTCATATACTCCCAGATCTACAAACAGTGCCGCGGTTTCCAGACTGTTGAAACGGTCCAGATAAACTTCATTGTCATACATCAGGAAGATGTGATCGTCCGGTGCAGTCGGGTCAACATGTAAACGCTGCGCCAGCTCATGTGGGCAAGTTTTGATAAATAACAGATCGGACAGCTCGTCGAACTGGCTGGTATCCAGGCAATCTTCTTCATTTTTGACCTTGCCCAGCCACGCTTTAAATACCAGTACTGCACCACCACGCAGTAGCATGCTCCAGATCTGATGTCGGGTTGCTGCCGGGAGATCCCTGGCTTCAACTTCAAGAGACTGAATTAATTTATCTTCCTGTTCAGCAATCTTTTCAAATAAACCCAGACCTTGTGGCTTGTAGGCATAAGGTTCAAAGACATCAAAATGTAATTCATCAAAGACTTGCAGTGCCAGCGGGACTGCACTCTGATACAGCGTTTCCAGTGCCTGATACTGGGCATCATTCAGCTTGCTGTATTTAAAAATTTGTGTCCAGTCAATGTTTGGCAATAAGGCATTGGCACCATATTGACGGTGAAACTGCTGAGTCTGATTCAAGTCATGGTTTTGATCTATGTTCATGTGAAGAACTCCGATATACAGAAAAATAGATCAGCTGCCAAAGGAATCAAGGCATGTATATGAGATGGAAACTGATCGTTTCTTTTCCTCTATTTTTAAAGCCAAGTGCAGGGGATAAAACATACGACTAAAGTTATAGGAATAAAAAATCGATCTTTAATTTTTATAAAAAACATCAGCATAAATAATTGTAACTAAGTGTACACATGACCATTAATACATTCGTCAGTTTTTGCCATAGTGAATTGAAAAATGATCATTTTGGTCAATTTATTGAGCGATATTTTCGGAGTTTTTACTGCTTTTAGCACATTGGAATAAATTTTATGCAATTAAAGTAATTCTATGTAGCAGATGAGTATAAAAAATGCCCATTTCAGGAGCTGAAATGGGCATTGATCGCGGTCAAAATCTGCTCAGGTGTCAGAAATTTTCAGTCCGGATAGCCAAGAACGTAACGAGGCCGGTTTTAGCGGCTTTTTCAGCAGAACAATGTTCAGCTCTTTGAGACGCTGTGGCAGTTCCGGATCGGAATCGGCCGTAATCAGGGCGACCGGAATATCGCTACGCCGATGTTCCAGAATAAAATCCAGACCAATTTTGTCTTGGTTAAGATGTTGATCTATCAACCAGACCTGAATATTTTCCTGTTCAATCAGCTGCTGTGCCTGTTCCGGTTCAGTAGCCTTGAAGACCTGATAGCCCCATTTACTTAATAAGGTGGACATGCCTTCGAGGATGGTTTCATCATTGTCCAGACACAGAATCCTAAAAGCTTTGCTCTTTAAAGGAACAGTCTGGATTGGTGCTGCCACAACTTTCGGTGCTTCAACCACAGGTACTTCAATCATAAAGCAGGAGCCTTTACCCAACTCGGAGAAGACATATACCGGATAGTCCAGCATGCTGGTCATACGCTGTACGATCGCCAAGCCTAAACCAAGCCCCTGTTCACCCCAAGGCGAGGTATGGCCGCAACGTTCGAATTCCTGAAACAGCTTGATGCGCTGTTCTTCAGCAATCCCCGGTCCGGTATCCCAGACGCCAATGCGGATATGATCTGGCTTGCTACCCGAACGTAACACGCCGACCACGACTTTACCTTTTGCGGTATAACGCAGGGCATTACTGACAAAGTTCTGGATAATGCGGCGAATCCATTGCGGATCGGTATCAATCCAGAACTGCACATCATGCACACTGAACTGGATGCCACGCTGTGCAGCAATCGATTTGAACTGGAGTTCCAGATCGCGCAGCAGGTCATGCAGCGGATAAGCCTGACGTTTAGGCTGAATGGTGCCGCCTTCCAGTCGGGCAATGTCCAGTAGGGCCGACAGCATGCTTTCGGCACCATGCAAGGCACGATCCAGTTGCTGCAAGGTCTTGCGGTCTTCGTCATTCTGTACACTTTGTTCAAGTGCGGTACTGAACAGTCGCGCAGCATGCATCGGCTGCAACAGGTCATGACTGGCGGCGGCAATGAAGCGGCTTTTTGACATATTGGCCTTATCTGCCTGTTCCCGTGCCAGTTGCTGCTCGGACAGGGCATCGGCGAGCTGCTGGGTACGGTCCTGAACCCGCGCTTCAAGTACGGCTTCATTTTCACGGAAAGCGGTAATATCGGCAAAAGTAGTAACGAAACCGCCCCCTTCAATCGGATTACCGCGCATCTGAATCACCCGGCCATCTTTACGAATCCGTTCAAATTCATGGGCACTACCGACCTGCATCCAGTGAATCCGCTTACGGACATGTTCTTCCACCGAACCCGGACCACATTCACCACGTTCAGCGTTATAACGAATCAAGTCGGCGATCGGACAACCGACATAGACAATATCAGTGGGATAATCAAACAGTTTCAGATACTGATTGTTCCAGGCCACCAGACACATGTTTTCATCGACCACGCTGACCCCTTGGGTCATGTGATCAATCATGGTCATGATCAGGTTCTGGTTAAAGCGTTGCCATTGTGAGGCCTGATCGAGAATATTGGCGACCTGACCCAAGGCCAGACCATTGTTGACCATGGCGGTAGTAAGCAGGGTACGTGCTGAAGCTGCCCCGATGGTTCCGGCCAGATACTGTTCAGTAAAACGCCACCACATACCATTGGCACTGCTGTTTTCATTCAGCTCAACGCTGTTTTGGGTACAGAACTGCTGGAAAGCACGTGTGGTTGGGCCTTCACCAGTAATTCGTTTGGCCAGGGTAATCAGGTCACCGACTTTTAAACGTGCGACATCCTGATGGGAATAGCTGACTTCGGTAGAAGGACTCTGTGAGGGTAAGGGCTTGGTTTCATAATAGAAGAAACTTTCCGCCTGAATCTGCTCGGCCACACTTGGACGGAAGATACGGGAAATCCAGATATACAGCAGGGTGTTTAAACCCAGCGCCCAGACCACCCCATGCGTCAGTGGGTCAAAAGATTCAAAACCGATCAGGGCTTCTGGTCGTAACCAGTTCCAGCCAAAAGGACCATGAGTGAGCAGGCTTTGGCTGAAGCCTTTATAGGCTTCAGGCAGGCTGCGCAAAATGGTTGGAAACAGCAAAGTATAGGCCCACAGGGCAAAACCAGTTAACAGTCCGGCATATACGCCCTGTTTACTGCCACCGCGCCAGTACAGGCCGCCAATCAGGGCAGGAGCGAATTGTGCCACCGCACTAAACGCCAGCAGGCCAAAAACCGAGAGCTGATCAATATCATTGAAGAAGTTGAAGAACAGAAAGCCCATCAACATTACACCCAGAATGCAGACCCGGCGGGTAAATTTCAGTACCAATGGTAAGCGCTTGTCATGCCGTGAAATCAGTTTTAAGCGCCATAATGCCGGCATAATCAGGTCATTGCTGAGCATGATCGACAGGGCTACGGAAGACACCAGTAGCATGCCGGTAGAGGCAGAAAAACCGCCCAAGAAGGCGAGTAAAGTGAGCCAGTCCTGATTATAGCTGAGTGGTAAAGACAGTACGGCTACATCCGGAATGGCCAGATATTGGGGTGCTGCATGCAATGCCCAGCTGGCAATTGGAATAATCGCCAGGGTAGTTAAAATCAAATAAACTGCGAACCAGCGCCGTGCACCGCGGATATGTTTTTCATCGCGCAGTTCCACCACCGCCACATGGAATTGGCGTGGCAGGCAGATAATTGCCAGTGCCGCCAGAAGGGTCTGAATCCAGAAGCTTTGTGGTACGCCAAACAGTTGCACCTCACGAAAAGTGGTGCTGATATCATGACTGATCTGTGCCATATTTCCTGGTGCTTCAAACATGAAGAAACAGGCCACAGCCAGTAAGGCAAAGAGCTTTACAAACGACTCAAATGCTACAGCCAGCATCAGACCGCCATGCTGTTCAGTATTGGCAATCTGACGGGTACCAAACATCATCGCCAGTATTGCCAGAACCCCGGTCAGAAACAGTACGCCATTGGTCGTGCCGGTTACACCTGCGGAAGGCTCCAGAATGACGGCGGCACTCAGGGCAATCGCACGTAACTGTAAGGCCAGATAAGGCACAATCGCCACCACCGCCAGAATGGTCACCAGCGAGGCGAGGGGGCCACTTTTACCATAGCGGGCAGCGACAAAGTCTGCGATTGAAGAAATAGCATGATGCTGCCGAACCCGTCCCAGACGGCGCCAGATGTCATAGCCGACAGCAACAAAGAGCAGCGGACCCAGATAGATCGGCAGGAAAATAATGCCTTCACGTACCGCAGCACCCGTGGCGCCGTAAAAGGTCCAGGAGGAGCAGTACACTCCTAAAGTTAAACTAAACAATAGCATGCGCCCACGGGTACTCAGCCGGCTGGCATGTTTTTCCCCGTAGAAAGCGCAGATAAAGAGTAATGCGATATAGAGGGCGAGTACCCCTATGATGAGCCAACTGTTCATATAGCCTGATGTGTACTGAGCATGCCGCTATGATAACGCATCGTGAACGCTACAGTTTAAATTGATCATTTTTTAACGACCAAAGTCTAAATTACAAGCACCTACGATTATTGTTAACTTGCAACAGTGATAATTCGAATTAAAAAATAGGCAGCCCAAGGTTGGGCTACAGGAGTAGTAATTATGGATGAGGTACAAGTAGATCGTATTCTACAAAATCCAAAATTCAAGGAAATGGTCCGCAAGAAAAGTATGCTCAGCTGGACGTTGACCGGCATTATGCTATTTGTCTATGTGGGTTTCATGTTGCTGGTTGGTTACAACAAAGAATTTCTATTGTCTTCAATTTCAGGTGGTGTGACCACGTGGGGTATTCCACTTGGTCTGGGTATCATTGTCCTGTCGTTTATCTTGTGTGGTGTGTATTCCTACATTGCCAATAACAAACTTGATCAATTGACTGAAGAAGCAATCCGTGAAGTCGAAGCGATTGCGCATGAAAAAGGACACCACTAAGATGAAATGGAATTCTCTTATTGCCCTGGCGACCACGATAGTGGCTTCAGGCGTTGCATTGGCTGGTCCTGATCTGGGTGCAGCAGAACAGCAGGCGACCAACTGGCACGCGATTATCATGTTTGTGATTTTCGTAGGTGCTACGCTGTTTATTACTAAATGGGCAGCGAAACAAACCACCAATACCAAAGACTTCTATACTGCCGGTGGCGGTATTTCCGGTTTTCAGAATGGCCTGGCGATTGCCGGTGACTATATGTCAGCCGCATCTTTCCTGGGTATTTCCGCGATGGTGTTCCTGTCCGGTTTTGATGGCTTGCTTTATTCACTGGGTTTCATGGTGGGCTGGCCGATCGTATTGTTCCTGGTGGCAGAACGTCTGCGTAACCTGGGTAAATACAACCTGTCAGACGTAGTGTCTTTCCGTCTACAGGAAAAACCGGTACGTACCTTGGCTGCTTTAAGCTCGCTGGTTGTGGTCGCGTTCTACCTGATTGCACAGATGGTGGGTGCAGGTCAGCTGATCAAACTGCTGTTCGGTCTTAACTATAATATTGCAGTGGTCATTGTGGGCTTGTTAATGATGGCCTACGTAATGTTCGGCGGCATGTTGGCGACCACTTGGGTACAGATTATCAAGGCGGTGATGTTATTGTCTGGTGCAACCTTTATGGCATTTATGGTCATGAAAGGTGTAGGCTTCAGCTTTACCAACATGTTTGAACAGGCCATTGATGTCTATGCAAAAGTGCATGACTTGAGCCTGGCAGATGCGACCAAGATCATGGGGCCAGGTAGTCTGGCGTCTAACCCGATTGATGCGATCTCTTTGGGTCTGGCATTGATGTTTGGTACGGCAGGTCTTCCACATATCCTGATGCGTTTCTTCACGGTAAAAGATGCGAAAGAAGCACGTAAATCAGTAGTGGTAGCAACAGGCTTTATTGGTTACTTCTACCTGCTGACCTTCATCATTGGTTTCGGTGCGATCCTGTATGTATCGAATAACCCGCAATTCCTTGATGTTGCGAAAATGGCAGTGACTGGCAAGCTGGAGCTGGTCGGTGGTAATAACATGGCGGCGGTTCACCTGTCTGATGCAGTCGGTGGTGACCTGTTCATGGGCTTTATTTCTGCAGTTGCATTTGCCACGATTCTTGCAGTGGTTGCAGGCTTGACTCTGTCAGGTGCCTCGGCTATTTCGCATGACTTGTATGCCAACGTCCTGAAGAAAGGCCAGACTACGCCTGCCTCTGAACTACGTATGTCTAAGATTGCGACTTTAGGTCTTGCGATCTTCGCGATGATTCTCGGGATTCTGTTCGAGAAACAGAACGTAGCCTTCATGGTAGGTCTGGCGTTCTCGGTTGCAGCATGTGCCAACTTCCCGGTACTGGTATTGTCCATGTTCTGGAAAGGTTTGACGACACGTGGTGCCGTGATTGGCGGTGTGGCAGGTCTGGTGACTGCTGTAACCTTGATTGTACTGTCTAAAGCAGTATGGGTAGATACTTTGGGTATTTCCGATACACCAGTGAATCCGTTCAATGGCCCAGCAATCTTCGCGATGCCATTGTCATTCTTCTGCTGCTGGTTGTTCTCTGTGACGGATAGCTCGGCACAGGCTCAGGCAGAACGCAAAGCCTTTGATGCCCAGTTTGTACGTTCACAAACCGGTCTTGGTATCTCCGGCGCATCGGATCACTAAGATTGGCGTTACACAAAAAAAGTCCCGTGAGGGGCTTTTTTTATGGGGGCATGATTATATTTCTTGTTAAAAGAAGTCCCGTATTGGAATGGATGAGCCAGATTTCTATAGTGTGCTATTTCAGTAATTTTCATACAAATCGCATATCTGCAAGCTGGTTTGAACATGCTATGTTAACGCTGCTTATAACAACAATGCGTTCCCTGCATGACAATAGCAACTAGAAGGTCATTATGAAGCAAACTTTACAGCAGTTCTGGAACAGCTTTACACAGCTGCCTTCTGCATGGCTGTTATGTCTGCAATTGCTGATCCTGATCTTGTCCGTTTTAAGTTATGAAAGTGTGTCTTACCGGGCGGGAACCTGGGTGCTTGGTGTGCTGGTATTACTGGTGATTGCTCGGGTCATTCGCCAGACCCCGATGTTTACTATTCTTGGACTCAGCTTTGTCGCCGGCGCGATTTTATTTTCCTCCCTGATTGTACTGGGGCTGCGTTATACCTGGATCCATGTTACCGCCAACCTGTTTGAAGCCGGGGCTTATTTCAGTGCAGCCTATGGCCTGCTGCGTTATATGTTTCATGATCGCTATCTGACCAAAGATGAACTCTTTGCTGCTGGTGCAGTATTTACCTTGCTGGCCTGGGGCTTTGCCTTCCTTTACAGTATTTGCCAGCTTCTGGTGCCCTACAGTTTTTCGGATCCTGACCTGCACGCCTATCAGCCTTGGCCGGACCTGCTTTTTCTCAGTTTCAGTGTACAGTCTGCAACAGGACTGTCCGATATGATGCCGGTCAGTCCGGTCGCCCGGATGCTGGCCATTGTCCAGATGTTTGTCGGGGTGATGTATCTGGCGCTGATTGTGTCACGCTTAATTGCCTTGCAATATATCTCGCGCCTGCCGCATAAAAATAACGTCAAAGACAGAGAGCACCCATCTGAACACTAAACCTTATATTTTTTATTTTATTTGTTACAGGAACTTAACGGCTTTATTTTTTCTAACCTCCTAAAATAACAGCAGATCTTGCTCTCATAGACTGAATCTGTTCCCGTATTTTAACTTTCTTAATAATTATTTGACGCTGTTTGTCGATCCAATTTTAAAAATGGAGGATGTATGCCTTCTGCGAAACCATCCTGGTTTGCCAATATCAATCCAAATGTTTTTATCAGTACTGTAAGTATTATTGCGATATTTCTAGCGCTGGTCATATTTGCGCCTGATGCTTTTTCACTTCTCACCCAGCAACTGAACCAGTGGATTACTACGTCCTTTAGCTGGTTCTATGTCTTGTCTGTGGCGATATTTCTGATCCTGCTCATTTATATTGCCCTGTCAGACATGGGTAAAATCAAGCTGGGACCTGACCATAGTCAGCCTAAATATAAAAATACCTCCTGGTTTGCGATGTTATTCACCGCAGGGATGGGGATTGGCCTGATGTTCTTTGGCGTAGCTGAACCGGTGATGCACTATGTCACGCCGCCGGCCGGAACGCCTGAAACGGTGCTGGCTGCACAGCAATCTATGCGGGTTACTTTTTTCCACTGGGGTCTGCATGCCTGGGCAATTTATACGCTTGTTGGCCTGTCGCTGGCTTATTTCGCTTACCGGCATCAATTACCCTTAAAAATCCGTTCGGCCCTATATCCGCTGATTGGTCAAAAAATCTATGGTCCGCTTGGAGATGGGGTCGATACGTTTGCCACCATTGGTACGGTATTTGGTGTCGCCACAACACTGGGTTTCGGGGTTACTCAGATCAATTCAGGTTTGAATTACCTGTTTGGTATTGAACAGGCACCTAGCACTCAGGTGATCCTGATCATTGTGGTGAGTGCCATGGCAGCGACTTCTGTGTTTTTTGGATTAGATAAAGGAATTAAACGCTTATCTGAACTAAATTTAGTGCTTGCACTACTGTTGCTGATCTTTGTCTTTGTGGCAGGTCCAAGTATTTACCTGTTGCAGACCACTATTCAGAATGCCGGACAGTATGTTTCAAATCTGTTCAGTATGACTTTTAACCTGTATGCCTATCAGCCAAGTGGCTGGATTGGGGGCTGGACCATCATGTACTGGGCCTGGTGGATTTCTTGGTCGCCATTTGTCGGCATGTTTATCGCCCGGGTTTCAGAAGGACGAAGTATTCGTGAGTTTATCGTTGGCGTACTGCTGATTCCCACTGGATTTACCCTGATCTGGATGGGTTTTATGGGCAATGCCGCACTGTACAGCATTATGCATGAAGCCAATACCAGCTTGCTAGAAGCAGTTCAGCGTGATTCTTCAGTTGCCCTGTTTGAGTTTCTCAGTCATCTGCCTTTCAGTTCAGTGACCAGTATCATTGCGACGGTGCTGGTGATGCTATTCTTTGTGACTTCTGCCGATTCAGGAGCATTGGTGACTGATTATCTGACAGCAAAAAGTGAAAATTCACCGACCTGGCAGCGTCTGTTCTGGACCGTACTCATGGCTTTACTGGCGATCATCCTTTTACTGGCAGGCGGCTTAGAGGCACTGCAATCGGCCACGATCATGAGTGCCTTGCCATTTACCTTCATTATGCTGCTGATGTGCTGGGGTTTAATCAAAGCTTTGCATCTGGATGTCACCAAAATGCATGCACTGCAAGCAGCACGGATCACCCCGCGTGCCATCCAGAATCCGCGTAGCTGGCAACAGCGCTTAGGTCTAATCATGCATTATGCGCATAGCCAGGGTGAAGTACGTGATTATATTGAGACCACGGTCAGCAAAGCATTTAGCAGTTTTCAGGCTGAACTGAAACGGCGGCAGATACAGGTAAAAATTGCTCAACTGGAGGACGGTCTTGAGTTGCGGGTCGATCATCAGGATGAAATGAACTTTATCTATCAGGTCATTGCTACGCAGACTGTAGTACCAAGTTTTATGCCGGATGCTGACTCTCCCCAGTCTTATCAGGCAGAAGTCTTTTTAAGAGAAGGCGGGCAGGGCTATGATGTGATGGAATGGACACAAGAAGATCTGCTTCAGGACATCATTGATCAGTATGAACGTCATCTGCATTTTTTAAGTCTGGTGCGCACACCTGAGTAAACAGCTTCATAAAACAATAAAAAGGACGCATATTGCGTCCTTTTTTACTTCAGTATCTAATCAGAAATTAGAAACGGAATTTCGCATTAAGCGCACCTAGGTGTGCATCATTCGCACCGTATTCACCATCAGCATAAACGTAGCTTGCGCCAAGTGATACTGCTGGAGTCACAAAGTAACTTGCATTCACGCCAACTGCAGAGGTCGGCACGGTAGAGCTCTTGTAGCTGCCATCTGTATAAGAAACACCTAGACCCAGTTTAGGCGTTACATAAAGATCTGTTTTCAGTTGATACATCGTATCTTCGCCAGAAACTAAACCAGCTTCAAAACCGATAGCCATGTCAGTACCATCGATTGGACCTACATATTTAGTTCGTGCGGTGACTGCATCTTTCTTTTCACGGATCGCGCGCGATTCCATAGTTGCACTCATCAGACCATTATTTAAAATGTTGAAAGTATCTAAGGATTCTGTAGCAGCAATATTGGTATAACCTACCGCCATCAGGAAGTTTGGTAAAACCATGGCACCCAGCTCTAGTGCATAACGATCGCCAGAATCATCATTTTGAATTAAAGCAGTGAAATCATTTTTAGCGTCAGTTTTAGAGTGGTTATAAGATGCGCTTGCATATACTGGCACAACACTTGTAGGAATATAGGCTTCACCCTTAATGCCATAAGTGTGTTGTTCTGCATCAAACTCTTCATTTATCGTAACTGGATTACCATTCACATTAACTGTGCGGTTAATATCGGCAGTCAGCTGGCCAAAATTGTAGCCAGCAGAAATGCTGCTTGCTTGATTCAGGAAAGCAGCTTCAGCTAATGGCCCTTTAGAAGCGTCGACATCTTTAAAATAATAAGTCCCTTGTACCCCAACGTTATAGTTACCATCGTTAAGTTCGGCATCGTAATAGCCTACAGTACCTTGTACTTCAGCTTGGTAGGCTTGGGCACCTGTCACAGCAAGTAATAATGCTGATGCTAAATAAACCTTTTTCATACGCATTCCAATTAAGTTAATGAAAAAACATTTGAATTTTCATGAATAAAAGTCAAAAGGTCAACCTTTAATCAGTAGTAAATTGCTAACAAAAAAGGACGCATATCGCGTCCTTTTTTATTTTCAGCATCTAATCAGAAATTAGAAACGGAATTTCGCATTTACACCGATCGTCTGTGTATCACGAACTTGAGCAGTTTTTGCAAGATTCGCTTCATAGTTAGCATTTACATAAGATGCGCCAACTGCAACAGCAGGGGTGATGAAGTAGTTAACGTTCGCGCCCCATGCTTTGTCTGGAGAACCCGTAAAGCTAGATTCCATATAAGAAGCACCTACGCTTAACTGCGGGTTAAGGAAAAGAGTTGTACCTAAGTTGTAGGCAGTGTCTTCGCCATAAACCAGACCGCTTTCAAAACCAACTGACATGTTGGTTCCGTCAATCGCGCCTACGTATTTAGTACGGGCAGTGATTGCATCTTGGTCTCCATTGATTGTTTGAGACTCTAAGCCTGCTTTAATAACACCGTTATTAAACATGTTGAACGCGTCATAAGACGTTTGGTCTGCGACGCTGGTATAACCAACAGCAACCAAGAAATTAGGAATCGGTAATACACCTACTTCTAATGCATAACGGTCGCCATTGTCATCCGCTTGACCACCTTTACCATCAGTAATGGTATGGCTATAAGATGCACTTGCATAAGCAGGAACAACTTGAGTCGGGATGTAAGCTTCACCTTTCACACCAAAAGTATGAGAAGTCTGGTCTTTGGCATCAGCGTCTACATCGTATTCGCCATATGTATAAGCAGCAGAAACGTTTGATGCCTGATTAAGGAAAGCAGCTTCAGCTAAAGGACCTTTAGTCGCATCAACATTTTTAAAGTAGTAAGTACCTTGAACAGCACCAGTGAAATCTTTGTCATTTACAGTATTGTCGATGAACTCTGACTGACCTTGAACTTCGAATTGATATGCTTGAGCACCGGTCATGGCTAATAATAAAGCAGTGGCTAAACCGAGTTTTTTCATGATATTTACCGTTTTGTTACAAGATGTGTACAGCTTGGAACATATTGTATTGTAACAATTTATTAAGTCAATCTGGTCTGCGATAGCTATTTTTTTAAGCTAAATAATTGTATTATTTTTGTGTAAATTTCATGTTTTTGATGAATCTCCTCTTTGTAGAAAAAATTCTTTTATAACAAAAGGTAAACTTTAAAATTAAAATCAAGTTCTAAAATTAAGGAGAAATTATGTTGATATTTTTATTTCTTAATTCAATTAAATTTAAAATTTAGATTGGTAAAATCAATTAATGGGAGGTGGAATTTTCCATAAATATGTCAACAAACTTAAACTATTCAGCTCATCAAATCTTTGATTGGGTTGATTATTTTTTAGCCTAAATAGGTCGGATGGCATGGTGGATGCCTATTTTTTAAGCCAAATAAGAATGTTTTATAATCTTGAGCGAAGCAATCGGCTTTACTTTTTTAAGAGAATTTTACATAATATAAAAATCAAGTTAGAGTTCACACTTTCAGGGTGATTTAGCCTGATTCTCCACAATTTTTTGTTTTATCGGCCCAGCTTTCCCCAAGGTTGGGCTTTTTTTTGCCCCGAATTTTTAATTTTAACGATCCTCGATTCCTGAGTTAAAACACTCAAGACAAAAGCAGATATATTAAGAATTGGATGGCACTAAAATGGTGCAATTTGAAAAGTAAAAATAGAATGAAAAAACTTAATAGTTAAAAAAAACCCCAATTTTCATAGAAAACTGGGGTTTTTTCGCCAAAATTTGCGGGTAAACTAAAATATCTGCTGAGGAATAATTTAACTCGCCCTAATGCGGTGCATTATGCACCTCTTTGTTGCATGTGTAAATAGTGCAGAAAGCAAGTTTTTATATTTTTTTAACTATAAATATTTTCTTATTTTGATATGCGTTTATGTGGGGCTGTAGATATAAAACTCTGCTGTATCGTCTGAAAGGAGCAATAGTACAGATTTTAAGAAGTTTAGATTAAAAAAATTATGAAAAACATAAGCTAACTAAGACTAAAGACTTTAAGAAAATCTGTTTTTATTTGTATAATAAACATTCTATTTGGATTTGTTTGTAATATTGGGGCGTAATACAACAGCATGAATACATTACGCTCTGAGTGGATCAGTAAACGTTTATACGGGTCGATGTCGATTATTATTTTGTGCTTACTCTGCATCTGTATTCCCTTGATCGTCAGTAGCAGTCAAAGCTATTTAAAATCCAGACAAACTTATCAACAACTTAATGCCTTGCAACAGGTCGCTGATCTGGCAAATAAAATTTCGCGTGAGCGCGCACCTGCCAATAAAGCCATGTCCAGTTCGGTGCAAGAATTTGCCAAGCATCAGCAAGAGTTAATCCGCTATCGGCAGCAGGTAGACCAGCAATTGTCCCTGACGACTGAAGTATTGGCAAAAGTCGGTTTTAACGATCTGAATCAGCAACTTTCACAGCTTGAAATCAGTCTGAAAAAAGGATGTGCACAGGTTGATGCTTATACCCGGATGCCACGTCAGCAACGTAATGCACAGGAAATGGATCAGGCAATTCTGGCGATGTTCGCTGCCTGGGAAAGTTGCCGCGAACTTTTGCGGGGTGTGGCAATGACTTCAGATAGCTCATCAACTCATCTAAAGAACTATATTAGCCAGATTCTATTTTTATCTGATTTGCGCGATCAGGCGGGGCGGGTTGCCTCGTCTGTCATGGCGCATGTGACATTTGACACCCCGCTCCCGACAGAAAATATTACCCGCTCTTTACAGACCCAGCATCAGGTGCGTTATCTGTGGTCATTAATTGATACCCTTCAACCTGCTCAAGATAAGACCGAGGAATTCATCCGTTTGCATCGGCGGGTAGAAACCGAGTTTATTCAGCAAGGTTTACCGATCGTCAGCGAGCTGATCGATGATAGTCTGGAGCAACGTGATTACCATTTAAGCGGAACCCAGCTGACTGAAGCGATCGTAGACAAATTTGCGACCGTGGTGGATCTGCAAAATTACCTGCTGCAATACAGTAGAGATGCAGCGATCCGGGAAATGAACAGCAATATGCAGCGTTTGACCTGGAGCATATTGTTGTCGTTGATTTCATTGCTGACCGCTATTTCTACCATGGTCTTTGCACGCAAACAGGTTTTTCTGCCGCTGATTCAGGCGCGTCGCCTGCTGTTGAATTTATCTAAAAATTCGGGTCGTCAAAAAATTGATATGCCGCTGCGTGACACGAGCCATTCGGATTCTCTATTTGCAGCCATTCAGAAATTGCAGCAGATGTTGCAGGAACGCGATGCCCTGGAATTTCGTTTAAAGAATATTGCCCACTCCGATTCTTTGACCGGATTATCCAACCGTTTTGCCCTGGAAGAATATATCCGCTTTCTGGAAAATCAGCCGGGTCAATTGAGCCAAACCTGTCTGATGATTATTGATATTGATCATTTTAAACAGGTAAATGATCAATATGGACATATTATTGGTGATCAGGTCATTCAGCTGGTGGCCGAGCGTTTAAAAGCCAATGTCCGTGCTACAGATTTGCTAGTGCGTTATGGGGGTGATGAGTTTCTGGTACTGATTGAAAATATCCAGATGCAGCAGGCACTGATTGTGGCTGATAAAATCCGTGCTGAAGTGGCTGAGCGTCATATTGTGACTGCAACAGGAGATGAGATTAAGGTTTCGGTCAGTATTGGCGTAGCGATTGGTGCTGGCTCTTGGATAGCTTTATTGTCAAATGCAGATGATGCTTTGTTTGCGGCAAAGGCCAAAGGACGCAATGCGGTGGCTGAGGTTTAAATACACTGAATAGAATATTTAAAATTAATGTTTTGAAAGCAATCATCCTTAGATTTGGTAATGATAAAAATAGAATAAGTATCGTCCATTTAAATGATTGAAAATTATAAAATTCAGAAAGGTTTAAAATGAGTGAAAATTGTATCTTCTGTCAGATTGTGAAAGGTGAATTACCTTGTCATCTGATCGATGAAAATGAGGATTTTTTGGCTTTCCTCAGTATTTATCCAAATACCCTGGGCGTAACAGTTGTTATTCCAAAACAGCATTATTCTAGTTATGCATTTGAACTGAGCAATCAGGTTCTGGCAAATCTGGTTCTCTACACCAAACAGGTGGCATTAAGGCTGGATCATTATTTTGAAGATGTGGGTCGAACCGGCATGGTATTTGAAGGTTTTGGTGTTGATCATGTGCATGCCAAGTTATTTCCGATGCATCAGACTCAAGGCCTGCATAAGAATTGGCAACCTGTGAATTCGTCAATCGATAAATATTTCGATGCCTATGAAGGATATATTTCATCGCATGATGCGCAAAGAGCAGATGATCAAGAACTGGCGCAATTGGCTAAAGCAATTCGTTCAATAGTCTAGTGAAAGATAAAAAACGGTGAACGAATCACCGTTTTAGCATACTTATTACCTGAATAAAAAATCTCCCTAGCCCTAAGTCCTATATGACGTCAGATAAAGAAGAAAAATCCCTCCTTTTTCAAAGGAGGGTTGGGGAGGATTTAAAAAACTAAATCACTTCAACAACGGCTTCAAGAATTTACCTGTATGTGAAGCTTTGACTTTCACTACTTCTTCAGGCGTTCCTTCCGCGACAATCATACCGCCACCCGAACCGCCTTCAGGTCCCAAATCCACCACCCAGTCGGCGGTTTTAATTACGTCCAGATTATGCTCAATCACCACGATGGTATTACCCTTGTCACGGAGCTGATGCAGGATATCCAGTAGTTTGGCAATATCATGAAAATGCAGACCCGTGGTCGGTTCATCCAGAATATACAGGGTTTTACCAGTATCACGTTTGGCCAGCTCGCGTGCCAGCTTGACCCGCTGTGCTTCACCACCAGAAAGAGTGGTAGCAGACTGACCCAGACGGATATAACCCAGACCCACCTGATTCAGCGTTTCCAGACGACGGTGAATCACCGGAATGGCATCGAAGAAATGCATAGCATCTTCAACGGTCATTTCCAGTACATCGGAAATGTTCTTGCCCTTATAGTTCACTTCCAGCGTTTCACGGTTATAACGCTTGCCATGACAGGCATCACATGGCACATACATATCCGGCAGGAAGTGCATTGCCACCTTGATCATACCGTCACCTTCACAGGCTTCACAGCGACCGCCTTTTACGTTAAACGAGAAACGACCGGCGGCATAACCGCGTGCCTTGGCTTCCTGTGTCTGTGAAAATAGTTCACGAATCGGGGTAAATAGACCGGTATAAGTCGCTGGATTGGAACGTGGGGTTCGTCCAATCGGACTCTGGTCAATATCCACAACTTTGTCGAGGAATTGCAAACCATCAATCGATTCAAACTTTTCCGAAGTTAAAGTAGTGGCACCATTGAGCTGGGTTGCCGCCAAAGGTAACAAGGTGCGGTTGATCAGGGTAGATTTACCCGAACCGGACACCCCGGTAACACAGGTCATAATACCTAAAGGAATGGTCAGATCGACTTTTTTCAGGTTATGTCCGGATGCCCCCATCAGCTTGATCTGTTCCTCAGGCTTAGGCGGTTGAATCCGTTTTTTCGGCACTTCGATTTTTAATTTGCCGGATAAATATTTTCCGGTCAGCGAGTCAGGATTCGCCAGAATTTCATCATAAGTCCCTTCGGCAATCACATGCCCGCCATGTACGCCGGCACCTGGACCAATATCAATAATATGGTCAGCGGCACGAATCGCATCTTCATCATGCTCGACCACCAAGACGGTATTGCCCAGATCACGCAGACGGATCAGGGTTTGTAACAGACGGTCGTTATCACGCTGATGCAAACCAATCGACGGTTCATCCAGCACATACATGACGCCCATCAAACCGGCACCGATCTGTGAGGCCAGACGAATCCGCTGCGCTTCACCACCAGATAAAGTTTCCGCAGAACGCGACAGGCTGAGATAGTTCAGGCCCACCGAAACCAGAAAGTGCAGACGTTCACGGATTTCCTTGAAAATCTTGTCGGCAATTTCACCCCGTGCACCTTCCAGATGAATGCCTTGATAATAGCTTTCAGCATCGCCAATCGACATGCGGGTAACGTCGGCAATGGTCTTGTCCAGAATTTTCACATTGCGTGAAATTTCATTCAGGCGTGAACCATCACAGGCATCGCAGGCGGCATTGGACAGATACTGTGCCAGATCATCACGCACATAATTACTTTCGGTTTCACGATAACGGCGTTCCAGATGCGGCAAAATTCCTTCAAAGGGAATGACCCGATTATGGCGACGGCCACGTTCATCGATATAACTCAAATCAATTTTTTCTTTGCCGGTGCCGTACAGAAATTTTTTCTTGGTATCGGCATCCAGTTCATTCCACGGCGTTTCTAGAGAAAAACCGAAATGCTCGGCGACTTTCTGGATCATGCTGTAATAATATGGACGCTGACGGTCCCAACCACGAATGGCTCCCTGACTGACGCTAATCTCAGGGTTGGGAATCAGTTTGTCGGCACTGAAATGGCTGCGGGTCCCCAGACCGTCACAGACCGGACAGGCACCAAAGGGATTGTTGAATGAAAACAGGCGTGGTTCCAGTTCAGCCACAGCACGGTCACATTGCGGGCAGGAATGCTTGGCTGAAAACACGCGATCGTTATGTTCGCCTTTCATCCAAGATAAAATCGCGATATCGCCACCGAGACGTAGCGCGGTTTCAAAACTTTCGGCAATACGGTTACCCAGATCATCACGTACTTTAAAGCGGTCGACCACCACTTCAATGGTATGTTTTTTCTTTTTATCCAGCTCAGGTGGTGGATCAATTTCCATGATCTCGCCATCCACACGGGCGCGGACAAAACCCTGACTTTGTAGCTGTTCAAACAGCGCTGTATATTCGCCCTTACGTTCGCGCACGACCGGTGCTAACAATAACAGAGCAGTGCCTTCTTCCAGTGCTTTGACTGCATCGACCATTTCAGTGACTGTTTGTGCCACCATTGGCAGGTCATGTTCCGGACAATAAGGCGTTCCGACCCGTGCATAGAGTAGACGTAAATAGTCATAAATTTCGGTAATAGTGCCTACAGTCGAACGCGGGTTATGACTGGTAGATTTCTGCTCGATCGCAATCGCTGGGCTTAAGCCTTCGATCGAATCGACTTCCGGTTTTTCCATTTGGGAGAGGAACTGGCGGGCATAGGCTGACAGCGACTCGACATAACGGCGCTGACCTTCGGCATATAAGGTATCGAAGGCCAATGAGGACTTACCTGAACCAGACAGTCCCGTAATCACCACAAACTTGTCGCGTGGTATATCAAGGTTCACATTTTTCAGGTTATGGGTACGTGCGCCTCGAATACGGATGTGGCTTTGGCTCATGCAAGAATCCTAGAATATTCATCAAAAACTCTTATATGATACCGGATGAAAAATGTTCAAGTGCAAATAAAAGTATTTTAAACGTCAAGTTATGTCGGTGATTGGTCAAAAGATCAGTATAAAAGCAACTATTTAGAAACGGATGATGTATTTTTCCATTGAAATTCTGGCCAACCTTTTTATCAAGACGTTTAAATATGGATTCGACGTCTGCAAAAGGTTGAGTGCATGGAAGTGCAGAGTATCAATCAAGATGAATATTAAAACTATTTTGCATTATTTAAAATTTTTTAGAAAAAAAGCCCTGTATTGAACAGGGCTAAATTCAGCTTAAATTAATCCAGACCAGGCCACTGGCGTTGTTCATAAGCACTGTCCCAGAATAGCCATTCCAGGCGCGCTGCATGGGTATAAGCTGTATGCATTTTTTCTAGTGTATCGGCATCGACACGCGCTGCCACCCGATCCACGGTTGCAATCACATTACGCACGGCGGTATGGAAATCTTCCCCGGCATAGGTATCAATCCAGGCCTGATAAGGATTATTTGCTGCAGCATTGTCGACAATATCCTTGCCGACTTCTGCATAAATCCAGAAACACGGCAGCAACGAAGCCAATACCACCGGATAACTTTCGGCCCAAGCCGTCGCCTGCAAATAAGAAGTATAATGATGGCATGCCAGCGTCAACGGTGTCTGCTCAAATTGCGCCTTGCTAATACCAAAATCCTGCATAAAGCCATCATGCAGGCTGCGTTCTACCACAATTGCAATTTTAGCTGCTTCACTAAACTGGATAACGTCATCTGCCTCAAAAGCTTTGGCTGCACAGACTGCCAGCGCACGACCATAGGCCAGCAGATAATGCGCATCCTGAATCACATAATGGCTAAAGGCGTCACGGCTTAAGGTGCCCTGTGCCAGCTGCTGGTTAAAAGGCAACGCCAATGTCTTCTGATAAAGTTCGAGATTACGTTGCCATACATCTTGAGAGAAACTCATACTAAAATCCTGAGCAGTTGAGGTCTAAGCATGCAGCACTATAGCAAAGAACGCCCTGTTTAAAAGATCAACAACCTGGAAAAGCAGAAAATACTCAAATATGGCTCAGGAAGTGCTTTGGTTTAGATGACAAAAGTTTCATAATTGAGACAACTTCTGGTTTTAGTATTTCCCTGTAATTAAAGAAATACATTCAATGAAATTTATCTAAGGTCGATATGTATGTTGAAACATTTTGGTTTCTCAATTGCATTTTCGATTGTGTGTCTTGGTTTGTCTGCTTATTGGGGTTATACCCACGGTCCGGAAGCGGGCCTGCAAACCATGTTCACAGCACTGACCATCACCGCTATTCTGGCGATTATGGAAGTGTCGTTATCTTTTGATAACGCGGTTGTCAATGCATCTGTCCTTCGCGGCTGGGATCATTTCTGGAAAATGCTCTTCCTGACGGTCGGAATTTTAATTGCCGTTTTCGGGATGCGTCTAATCTTCCCGGTGGCCATCGTCGCGGTAACCGCAGACATGGGCTTTATGGAAGTAGTCCAGCTGGCCCTGAATGATCCAAAAGAATATTCAGCGCGTTTGATGGCGCATCATCCTGAAATTGCGGCATTTGGTGGTGCCTTCCTGTTGATGGTATTCCTGAATTTCTTCCTGGATGAAGAAAAGGATACCCACTGGTTCAGACGAGTAGAACGCCGTTTATCCAACCTGGCCAGTGTTCCGGCGATGTCGGTCTTTATCGCCCTGGTGGCGCTGCTGATTATGGCGGCCAATGTGGTAGAGGCCAAGCGTCTGGTCGTGACGATGGCGGGGATCTGGGGTATTGTGATCTACATCGGGGTACAGGTCCTGAGCCATCTATTGGGTGGTGAGCCGGAAGTCGATGAAAATGGCAATGCAGTTCGTCATGACGAAAATGGCGTGCCTACTGGCGTGGTAAAAGCCGGTATCGGTGGCTTTCTCTACCTCGAAGTTCTGGATGCTTCCTTCAGTTTTGATGGCGTGATTGGCGCCTTTGCGATTACCTCGGATGTGGTGATTATCATGCTGGGTCTGGCGATTGGTGCGATCTTCGTGCGTTCCATGACCATTTATCTGGTCGAAAAAGGTACACTGGATGCTTATATCTATCTGGAACATGGCGCACATTATGCGATTGGTGCCTTGGCCTTTATCATGATCGCCAGCGGGACTGGCGTGCATGTGCCAGAAGTCGTGACCGGTCTGATCGGTGTGGCCTTTATTGTCTGGGCTGTGATTGCCTCGATCCAGTATAAAAAACGTCAGGCAGCTTTAGACAAATAAAATGTTGCTCTTGACTGAAAAGCGTGGCTCCGGCCGCGCTTTTTTATTTTTAGATCGGCATCATCTTTATTTCAACTAAAATTCTTGTCTTATTAATGAGCTGAATGTCCTATAATCTGGGCTCCAGATTAATTAACCCAATCGCCATAATTTATGATGAATGCTTTAGAACGTCGTTCAACCTTTGCCCTGAGCAGTATTTTTGCACTGCGCATGCTGGGGTTGTTTATGATTATCCCGGTATTTTCGGTGGCAGGGCAGGCATATCAATATGCGACACCTGCACTGATCGGTTTGGCGGTCGGGGTCTATGGTCTGACCCAGGCACTGTTACAGATTCCATTCAGCCTGATTGCGGACCGTTATAGCCGTAAGCCGCTGGTGGTTTTAGGGCTGCTTTTATTTGCATTAGGTGGGGCAATTGCCGCCATGTCGGACACCATTTATGGTGTCATTATCGGCCGTGCGATTGCTGGAGGCGGGGCAGTATCTGCTGTGGTGATGGCATTGCTGGCAGATGTGACCCGTGAAGAAAACCGTATGAAAGCCATGGCAATCATGGGGATGAGTATCGGTCTGTCTTTTGTGGTGGCCTTTAGTCTGGGGCCTTGGCTCACAGGTCTGGTCGGCATCTCGGGATTATTCTGGGTGACTACGGTGATGGGCCTGGCAGCGATTGCCATGCTGCTGATGGTGCCTAAAGTCACGCGCCATCATCAAAACTTTCAGCAGGGCTATCTGGCACAGTTGAAACAGGTACTCAAAATCGGTGATCTGAACCGGCTGCATGTATCGGTCTTTACCCTGCATTTATTGCTTACCGCCATGTTTATCTATGTGCCTTCGCAGCTGATCGAATTTGCAGATTTGCCACTAGCCAGTCATGGCTGGGTATATTTACCGCTATTGGTGCTCAGTCTGTTTTTTGCTTTTCCAAGTATTATCCTGGCAGAAAAATACCATAAAATGCGCGCGATTTTTCTGGTCGCCATTACTGGCATTATTCTGGGTTTAATGGTGATGGCATTTGGTTTTGAATCCAAATATGTCTTGCTGACCGGTCTGGGCCTGTTCTTCATCGCCTTTAATGTGATGGAAGCCCTGTTACCATCCTGGTTATCGAAAGCGGCACCGATCCAGTCCAAAGCGACGGCAATGGGCGTGAATGCCAGCAGCCAGTTTTTAGGGGCGTTCTTTGGCGGTATGATTGGCGGACAATTGCTGCTGCTCAATAATACCTCAATGGGCTGGAGTATCCTGACAGGGATCGCGATAATCTGGCTGCTGATGAGTTTTGGTCTGGCTCAGCCGCGTTATCTGTCCTCATTGGTACTGCGATTGCCGGAAAGCAGACAAACTGACGAATGGACTTCTCAGCTTTTGGCGATTCGTGGTATTGAAGAGGTCGTGGTGATGTCTGAACAGCAAGTTGCCTATGTAAAAGTCGATAAACAGCAAATAGATGATGCTTCGCGACAACAATTAACGCACTTGTTAGGTAAAGAGGTAGCCATTTAATCATAACTCTTATAAAGTAAAATACAGAAATATATAGGAAGTAGACGGCAGATGCGTGGTGTAAATAAAGTTATTTTAGTGGGTACTTTGGGTAAAGATCCGGAAACCAAAACTTTTGCAAATGGTGGTTCTCTCACTCAATTTTCGATTGCAACCAGCGATTCGTGGACAGATAAAAGTACGGGTGAGCGCAAAGAACAAACGGAATGGCACCGTATCGTGCTGCATAACCGTTTAGGTGAAATTGCACAGCAATATCTTCGCAAAGGCTCAAAAGTGTATATTGAAGGTTCATTACGTACCCGTCAGTGGACTGACCAGAATGGTCAGGAACGCTATACGACGGAAATCCGTGGTGAACAAATGCAGATGCTAGACTCTAGCCGCCCTCAAAACGATCAGGGTGAGAGCAGCTTTAATCAGCCACGGTTTAATAATAATCAGGCGAACAACAACCAGGGTGGTTATGGTAATAACCCGCAATCTGGTTATGGTTCAACGCCACAGCAAGGTGGCTTTAACAACAATAATCAAGGCGGTGGCTATGGCAACAATAATCCGAGTGGTTTTGCGCCGAAATCTGCACCTGCTCCAACAGCAGCGCCTGCAGCAGATCTAGATGATGACCTACCGTTCTAGATCAGAAGGTAAATCATCATTAAAACCCACCTGAATATGGTGGGTTTTTTATGTCTTGAATATTTGTATTAAGTTTGAATAAAGCACTGATTTATTAAAATATTAAGAAGTCTTAAAGCATGACGTTGCTTTTGATCAGAACAACTCTGCATCGAGAAAATAAATGAGATAAGCAATACCGATAGAAATTTATGATCTAAAAAAGCGATCATTTTTATAAAAACTTACGGTTTTACCTATTTGAAGATTTTTCGTATTCTAGCTTCACAACATAAGCAATCCCAGAAATAAGCGAGAGGAAACATCTCATGAGTTTAATCAATACTGAAATCAAACCGTTCAATACAACTGCTTATCACAATGGTCAGTTCATCGAAGTTTCTGAGCAGGACCTGAAAGGTAAATGGTCAGTGGTGTTTTTCTATCCTGCAGATTTTACCTTTGTTTGTCCAACAGAACTTGCAGATTTAGCTGATCAATATGCCGAATTCCAGAAAATGGGCGTAGAAATTTATTCTGTTTCTACCGACACCCATTTTACTCATAAGGCTTGGCACGATACCTCAGAGGAAATCCAAAAGATCCAATATCCAATGATCGGGGATCCGACCTGGACATTGTCTAAAAACTTTGAAGTATTGATTGAGGCTGAAGGTCTGGCAGATCGTGGTACTTTCGTGATTGATCCAGAAGGTAAAATCCAGATTGTTGAAATCAATGCGGGTGGTATCGGCCGTGATGCACAAGAACTTCTGCGTAAAGTGAAAGCAGCACAATATGTCTATGCACACCCAGGTGAAGTTTGTCCGGCAAAATGGAAAGAAGGTGAAGCAACACTTGCACCATCCATCGACCTGGTGGGTAAAATCTAATTCATACCTACTTTTTTGCAGCAAAAGATCCAGCACAAGTTGCTGGATTTTTTAATTCTTAATTCAGCTATTTGCGCCTCATTTGAAGATAAATCAAGAAAGGTAGAATTTGACTATCTGCCTTTCAAGTTACTTATTCCGGTTAATCAAGTGAGTCCAATACCACGCCACGTGATTTATAAAGTATGAAAACAAAGAAGCCTCTGCTTTCGCAGAGGCTTTAATTTAAAAGGCGCTGTAGTTTCTTGTCGTTTTAAATAATTTCGCATAAACCCATCTGAGTCTAAGCAGATAAGTTTAAGCTTTTATTATGCTGCGAATCATAGGTATTCTAAAAGTATTTGTCAACCAAAGGTTATAAAAATGGTTAACTAAATTAGTTGTTTTTAAAGTGTATTTTTATTTAATTAGGCAAAAATATGAGTAAAATCCTAGATTTGATGGAATTTTAACTAATGCAAGAAATGGATAAAAAGCAAGGTGAAATTGAACAAAAAGGCCTTTACGAAAAACATATATTCTGGAAGATTTTAATAACCTGTTTGACTGGCGCATGGTACATAATTTCTGTAGTTTTTCAATGACGGATGATCAGTTTGGATATTGCAGTAATAGGTAGTGGCATGGCCGGACTGGCTACAGCCAGAATGCTCCAAGATGCAGGGCATCACATCACGATTTTCGAAGCACTTCCTGGTCGCGGCATGGACAGTCATAGCCTTGAATTTGAAGGGGGGCTGATTGATGCACCTTTACGTGTGATGAACCCCTATCTGTGGAAAAACACCCTGAGCTTGGCCACACATCTAGGCATTAAAACTTATCCGGTGCGGACTTATATGGCCTGCAGCTGGTTATTTGAAGATAAAACTGAAACTTGGCTGACCACATCGCGCAGCCGTATTGGCAATATCCCGATTATCAACAACCGTAAAGGCTTGCAGCAGTATGGCTGGCGTTTGGTCAAAGGCCTGTTGCAGTTAAAAGTTGCATTGACTAAATTCTTTAAATCAAAAAATCAGGACATCAGCCTGGCAGAATTTATCAACCGCAACGAGATTGAAGAAGTATTTTGGCATGGTGCGGTGATGCCGGTGCTATATACCATCTGTACTTGTAATCCGAAAACTATTGGTGAATGGCCAGCTAAACCCTTGTTGATTTTCCTGCGTCAATTAACCGATGGTGATGCGTTACTGCGTCTGCAAGGCGGTACACCGGCGCTGGTCGACAAGCTGATTGAAGGCATTCAGATTGAAGACGGTTCAGCGATCACATTGGTACAAGAGCAAGGCGATCAGGTCAGAGTGGAAAATGCAGCCGGTTATTCAAAACTGTTTGACCGGGTGATTGTCGCGACCCCGACCACCAAAATTGAGGAGTTCCTGGATGCAGAACAGTTTGCCAGTGAAATTGAGTTATTGAAGAAATTCAAATTCGAACAGGGCGAACTGGTGATTCATACCGATGCCAGCGTGATGCCGCCAAAACGTAAAGACTGGGCCGTACTCAGTTATATGATGGACCGTAAATTTACCCGTCAGCAATTTACCGTGTGGCTCAACTCGATTGAGCCTTCTCTGGTTGGCAAATCGGCCGTATTTCAGACCTGGCGTCCAGTGACTGACATTGATCCGAAGAAAGTGATCAAATCGGTAATGCTGACGCGTGCAGTTGTTGATGCTAATACGGTGGCACTGAATAAAGAATTGCAGCAACGTCATCTGGAAGCCAATCGTAAGGTCTTCTTCTGTGGCTCATGGTCATGTGATGGTTTACCGATTCTGGAGTCGGCGGTGACCTCAGCGATGAAAATTGCGGAAATTTTTGGTGCACCTTTACCATTTCAAGGTTTAAAACCTGTGGTCGAGGTTGCACCGCAACTGGGTTATTAATCCATGCAATGGCTTCAGGCAATTCGTCAGCGTCTTCCCCAGCACAAGTATGCGATTGATGCCGCTACGTTGGGCGATCACGCCCAATTGGCTTGGAGCAATTTGGGGTATTGGCAAGCAGGTCAGCAGGAGTATGTGGCTGCCTGTCGAATGCTCGCCGATCACCTTGCACAATCTGTAAATTTAAATTCAAAAGATAAACTGCTGGATTTAGGCTGCGGTCAGGGTGCCAGTTTGCTGTACTGGCAACAACACTATCAGGTGCAATATCTGGCCGGGGTTGAGCTGCAAGCTGCCTGTGTAGCCAATATTCAGCAATATTTACCAGAACTGAATGCCATTTATCAGGCGTCATTTTTGCGTTTAAAAGAATTGCCATTTTCCCAGCGTTTTGATGTGGTGTTATGCCTGGATGCAGCCTATCACAGTCCTGTGCCTGTATTCTTAGAGCAGGTCCGCAGTGTTTTAAATTCAAATGCGCGGATTGGTTTCCATCATCTGGTTTTGTCCGAGCGCTGGGAAACTTTAAATGCATTACAACGACGTAAGTATCAGTTCTTATTGAAATCTGCCGATGTGAATTTAAAAGATTTAATGACAGTAGGTGCGTTATATGCCTGTCTGGATCGTTTTAAATTTAAAAATATTGAGATTCAGGATCTGTCCGAACCGGTATTTTCCGGCTTTGCTGATTATGTGCAACAGACTTTGAATTCAAAGTCATCAGATGCTCAGGCTCAAGGCTCGAAACTGGATCAATTTAAGATTCAGATGACAGCAAAACTGTGCCAGAAATTATATCAGGAAGGGATCGTTAGATATGTGCAAGTGACGGCACAATCGAAGAATGAATAAAGCGCTGCAGACCCCCACTTACTTATAAAAACCCCAGGTCCAGAAACATCAAAGCCTCACTAAAAAGCGAGGCTAAGATATGGTGCCGGCACACGGATTCGAACTGTGGACCTACTGATTACAAGTCAGTTGCTCTACCAACTGAGCTATGCCGGCATGGTGGAGTGCATTTTACAGATTTTTGATAGCCACGCAAGCCAAAAAATAACCGTTTAATCAGTTTCGGCAGAATTTGCTTATTTCAATCTGATGATTGAAAAGTTCTGTGTTTGGGCATGTGTAAGGAAATTGCCCATATATCAAAATATGGGCGAGGGTGAAATTATAGGATTTGCTATGGATATGAGTTCGTTAAAAGGGTTATCTGTTTTTCAGGATGCGATCTAATTCTTGTGCACATTCCTCTAAAGTAAAGGCCATATCAAACTGCATTTGAGGTTTGAGTTCTTGAGCGAGGCTTCTCCACTGTTCGATGAGTCTTAAGGCTTTTTGAATTTTATGTTTATTGATGTCCTTGGCAAGGGTTGGGGTATAACCGCCACGTTTTGCATTTTTAATCTGTTTTGCATAGTTTGCGCTGTTATTCATGTTCACTCTCCGAATAGCAGTGTATCTATTTTTAACTTTAACTTTGAATGGCTCGGTTCACTTATTGATTTCTTTCTATCCTGTGGTTTTTATTCTCCTTTTAGTTGATTTACCAGCAACATAACATAGCTTTGATGACAATGAAATTAAGCTATTTCTGTGCCAGTTATTTGCCTGAATACATAAATAACAGGCTGAAATGGATAAGGTATAGAAACTGTACGGTTCATTATATTTTGTAGCGGAGGGGGATGAAGATTCCAAGACCATCATTTCATTTTAAATGCTGATTCACTGTAGGCTTTTAGGAGAAAAAATATTTGTTATTTCAATAAGTTGGCTAGGATGAGTTATAGCTATATGTGATGCAAGAGCAGATAAGTTTTTGATTAATACAAGAATAATAGAAAAATTGAATACAAAAAAACCGAATCATGGGATTCGGTTTTTTAAAATTTTGGCTGAGAGAGGGAGTCATATTTGTTTTATAAGTAAATGAAATATAATTAAATAAAAATATATATTTTTAATTATACCCACATTTATACCCCCAACTATATAAGGGTGCTGTTATGTCATCTGATGGTTATTATTAAATGAACAAATAACAACCAGTTGCTATATCTGAATTATTTTATTCACACTGAATCGATTTTGGTAGTAATTGAACGTTCAGGCTATGCGGGACGAATAACCACACATGGTTTTAGATCTTTGTTCAGTACTATCGTAGTAAATGAATCGAATCTTTTTAATCCAGATGCAATTGAACGCCAGCTTGCTCATGTACCTCAGAATAGGATTCGCTCGGCCTATAACCGAGCACAGTACTGGGACGAGCGCGTAAGGATCATGGAGTGGTATGGGGAGCAGGTAGAAGGATGGATGGTTCAGTATTGAGCCTCTTCTTTCTAGTTACTTATAGTCTCTATATTCTTCATACTCCCTATTAATCAATTTTTCTAGAAGTTCTGATTCAGAAATATTGTCAATTGCTGCTAATTCTTTCAATCGAACTTTTGTATTTTTTCTTAAAGGTAAGTGGAATTTCTTTTTAAGATTATCCTTATTTTTTGATCTAAAAACATTTTGCTGCCATGATTTTTTAAGTTTGTTTAAATCATTAATGTATTTTTCTTTATTATTAATATATAGATCATCAAAGTATGCATGAATATACTCTTGATTTGATTTTTCTTGTTCAAATTGAAACTTAGGAAAAATATCATATTTGAAGTGCTTATCAATATATGATTTACTCCAATTTATGAATTCTTTATTATTAATATATCTATTTAAATTGACTTTTTCTTTTTTGATTTCCTGAAATTCAATAATATATTTTTCTAAGTCTATATTTCTCTGGTGTGGCTTATTTGCTATATTGGGGCTTAAGTAAATGAGAGCTAAAATAAATACTTTAGGGTTATTAATGTATTTTTTTGATTTTGGAAAGTTTGTTCTCTTTTGAAATTTATAATTGTTAATCAAGTTATTTTCTTTAGCGACATTGAGTTGCTTATATGCTTTTTCTTTAGTATATAATAATATATTGTAGTCGTCTAAAAATCTATTAATTAAGAACCAGTACAGTCTATTATCATTTGGAAGTGAATTAATATCTAGGTCTAAAAGGTATTCCTTCTTTTTCTCCCATAAAGTATTAATAAAATTATTTAAATTAGCTTCTTCAAGATTAGATAAAGTAATTTTGATATAACTTCTAAGCTCATCAAAAGAAGAGTTCTTATTAAAAAAATCTAACAAATATCTAGGGGTACAATTCAGGTTGCTAGCCACATTCCAAGCCACCCATACGTACTCATGCTCTTTAAAGCTTCTTAAAAGTTTGTTAATCAAAAGCTCTTTACTGATATGAGGATCCTTAGAAGTTAAGCTCATTTTGATTAATTATCCGTAGTATTGTTGGTAGTATTTACAATAGTATTTAAATGAGTATTTTTCAATACTAAAATTCTGATGGATCTATGGACATAGTAGCTTACAGCCATTTTCAATTAGTAATTACCAAGTATTACCTTAACTCTAGCTTTTTTAAGATAAGTATCTATATGAACATAGACGTAAAACAGGGAGGAAAGATTCTTAATGTGGGGAGGGGATGCTGTACTACAGGAGAAATTTAGATTCTCTAGGGCATTGGTTATTTATACTATCTTTTATTAGCTAACACTCTATTGAGAAGTAAATGTAAACATATACTGAATTCCCTATCTCTTATGTAACTATTACACACATAGGTTTAAACATGAGAGATTCAATTAATCAGGCAAAACTTACACTTGAGATTGAGAACTTTTTAAAACGCTTAAAAAGAGAACGTACAAAATGGGATGGATTCTATTCACAGCTTACTAATCTGTTATTAGACTTTGATGATATATATGACCCTGATGAGGAATACACAGGTTATCTCCAGTTCTTTGTTATCTTGATATATGACTTACAGAGAATAGACTGTGATTATTTCGGTCTTATGGATGAGCTAAAGATAATTGGATATAGAGAGATGAGAACATGGTTTTTAGATATGTCTGATGTTGTTGAAAAAGGTTATAAGACTATTGAAAAGCAAAAAGATGAAAATAAAGGAGAGTTAAGGAAATACTGTGAATCGATTATTGATAAATATAGTCGGGTATTAGTGATACGTGTGGATTTGGGTTATTTGCAAAAATATTCTAGTCGAATCAGAGTTGATGATATTTATAATGATTTGGATGTACTGCTTAATCGTATCCAGAATAAAGATGGCATATTTAAGCATGTGATTGGATTTGCATGGGGAATAGAACAAGGAGGTAGAAGTAAAGGTTTTCATTGCCATTTAGCAATTATCTATAATAGTGCCTATCGTGATGGAAGTGCAGCATATTGGGGAAATAAAATTATCGCGCTTTGGAAGGAGATTACTAGAGATTATGGTCAAGGCTATAATTGTTGGAACCGCGAACGCGTAAAGGAGCTTAGAAGTAGAGATGGGCTAGGGATCGGTTTGATTTATCGTCGCGACTCAACCCAAGTGGAAAATTTTATTAGAGCAATGGAATATATTGCTGATCATCACAAACGTACTCCTCAATACTTACGCGTTAAGCCAAAAGGACGAAGAGTATTTGGTAAAGGTCAGTTAAGAGTGCAGTATGATAGACGCTAAATGAAAATAATCTCAGATACAGCAGGTAAATAGCCACCGATTTTATAGATACCTTTTAGTTAGATATGGACTGTCACTACTCTCCTAGACAAATTTAGTCTATTCTTTTTGCATAGGAGAGAATATTGTGAGTGGGCAACGATATACTCCAGAATTTAAAGATGAAGTTGTTAAATTGATTAATGAACGTGGATATTCTGTCACTGATGTAGCATAGCGTTTAGGTGTATCACAGCACAGCATTTATAAATGGCTAAAGGCGGTACAGCCTTTACGTAACAACTCTGATGAACATGAACTAATGAACTACGCGAAGCAAAGAAAGAAATCCTACGTCTTAAAAGTCAGCTTAAATAGACTGAAGAGGAACGGGATATCTTAAAGTGAAAGCACTGCTTTCACGCCACTTTGCAAGCCTGCCCGAGTGAAGTATCAGTTTATCCTGGAATACAGCCATCAATTTAAGATTAAAACGATGTGTCGGGTCCTTAAGATCGCTCGTGCTGGTTACTATGCCTGGTTGCATGAACCCGAATCAGGCAGGACGATTGAAGATAAGCGGTTATTACAGCTCATCCATTCTTCTTATGAGGCCAGTTATGGCATCTATGGTTATCGTCGCAGTACGCGGGATCGTAAGCGTCCGCTGAGTTATTTATGGGAGGATTATCATCCAAGCAGATAAAATTATAAAGCACTGATTTAATTGCATATAACAGAAAGAATATGAAATCTGTTTTAATCTCCATATATGATGAATATCATTTAAAGCATCGTAATAAAATAGAGACTTTATTCAGCTCATTAAAAGGGTAATATAATTTAGTCCTCAGTAAAGCGAGAAGCATTGAAGTGTACTTAGCTGGAATTTATGCATCTTTATATGCTTACTAATGATGTTATCAAAATAAGCTAAACATTCGAGTAATGGAATCCTTGGCTTAAATAGGTTTCGGGTTATTTTTAGCAAGTAAATGAAAAAGTAGTTAAATGTCATCTTATTTAAATATCTGCGGCGTATGGTTCAGCCATCTTTAGATGGGTTGATGCCATGCTCGGTTCTCTTGAAAAATTCCAATTAAAAACAATCAGCGTGGTATGTATAAGTTTCAGCGCTTTATTGCTTACCGCTTGTCAAACTACTACGATAACGCGAAATCAACAAGCCAATACAGAGCAACGGCTCCAACAAGAAAAAGTCCAACAACCGAAACGTGTGGTCTTTTTTTTGGGTGATGGTATGGGCATCACCACGCTTACCGCTTCACGTATTTATGCTGTTGGTGAAGATGGTCAGTTGGCGATTGATCGGCTGCCTGAGTCTGCTTTTGTTCGTACCTTTTCTGAAGATGCGCAAGTCACGGACAGCGCACCTTCGATGGGCGCGTACATGACCGGTGTGAAGATGAAAAACGAGGTGATCTCGATGCAGACAGGGACGATTGCGGTTGAACCTGACTCAGTAGGGAATAACCAGTGCGTTAGTAACCCACAAAACAAAAATAAGCAAAACACACAGACTTTACTTGAATTAGCCAAAGCAAAGGGCTGGGGGACAGGGGTTGTGACCACAACGCGGATCACGCATGCCACACCAGCATCGACTTATGCGCATATATGCCACCGTGATGCTGAAAATGACATTGCATCACAGTTGGTCCCGAGCTCAAAAGGCGATGATTATCAACGCTATAACCTCAAACTCAAAGATGGAGTCGATGTGGTTTTAGGTGGAGGTAAGCGTCAATTTTTGCCTAAAGATGCAGGTGGAGAACGTACTGATGGGCGCAATCTAATTACCGAGATGCAAAAGGCAGGCTACCGCGTGGTTTTTGATGAAAACCAACTGTCCCAAGTGCAACTGGCGAAAAATGAAAAATTATTGGGTTTATTTAATCACAGCCATTTAAATTACGACTTGGATCGCACCAAGAAAAACTTGGCAGAGCCGAGTCTCAAGCAAATGACGCTGTCTGCTTTAGACATCCTGACGCAAAATAAAAAAGGTTTTTTCCTGATGGTGGAGGGCGGGCGTATAGATCATGCGCTGCATGACACCAATGCCAAACGTGCTTTACAAGACACGATTGCCTTAAATGATGCTTTAGAAGCAACCATTCAAAAGCTTAAACAAAGTGATCCTGAACTTAAAAATACACTGATTGTAATCACAGCCGACCATGATCACACCTTGGTTTTAAATGGTTATGCCAAGCGTACAGGAAAATACGTCGAAGGTAAGGAAACCAGTGTGCTTGGATTGGTAAAAAACTATGATCAAGCGGGCTTTGCTCAAGATATTCATGGTCAACCTTATCCGATTATCGGTTTTGGTACGGGCAAAAAACGCCCCACTCAAAACCGTATGGATGACTTGGTACTGAACTTAAAAGACACTGATGTCTGTCATCCTTTACAAGGGCCAAAGGCACCACAAGGTGAAAAATATAGTTTCACCTATCCTTTGGCTGAAACGGGTTGGTGTACGGGCACTGCTGCGGATGATTTCCAACAAGAAGCTGTGATTCAAACGGGCTATAAAGATAAAGAAACGCATGGCGGTGCAGATGTGTTTTTAGGTGCGATTGGTCAGGGAGCCGATCAGTTCTCAGGTAGCCTTGAAAATATTGAGGTCAATCACCTCATTCGTAAGATCACAGGCTTATAGCAGAGGGATATCACATGAAACATACTTTAAAAACCATCCCATACATGATGCTTCTGCTTACAGCGTCGATTTCTTCAAGTGCTTTGTATGCTGCGGACACCACAGTTACACCGACGAAAAGCGTTATATTCTTTTTAGGCGATGGCATGGGACCAACCACAGTGACGGCAAGTCGTATTTATGCTGTGGGGGAAAATGGCAAACTGGCCATGGACCGCATGAAGCACGCAGCACGGATTAAAACCTATTCTGAGGATGGTCAAACCACAGATAGCGCTCCCTCTATGGGCGCCTATATGACTGGGCAGAAAAATAAAAATGAAGTGATTGCCATGACAACAGGAACGGTTGCGGTCGAACCTGAAGAAGGAAAATTGCCGAATGGCAAAAGCTTAGCGAAAGCCATCAACCGTTGTCCAGAACAGGGCAGTAGTATGGTCGCAGGGATGCCTGCGTTAAGTATTTTAGAACTGGCAAAAAAGCAGGGTAAAGCGGTTGGCGTAGTGACGACGACCGAACTCACCCATGCCACACCTGCGGCAACCTATGCACATATCTGTCACCGTGATGCGCAATACGATATCGCGCTTCAAGCTGTTCCAAAAGGTAAAGCTTATAATCCAAACTTATTGGATGGCATTAATGTCCTTATGGGAGGCGGCTTAAATCATTGGACGCCTTATGATGCAGTCTCTAACCCCAAAGGGCGCTTGGATGGTCGTGATTTATTGGCAGAGTTTAAACAGCAGGGTTATCAAACCGTTTTAAGCCAAAGTGATTTGGCACAGACGGTCAATACTCAGAAAATTTTCGGCGTATTCTCCACACAGTCGCATTTAAATTTTGATTTGGACCGACTCAAGAAGAATATAGAGACTGAACCGAGTCTGGCGGCGATGACCAGTAAAGCGATTGATGCACTGCAAGCACAGAGTCATGGACAAGGCTATTTCTTGATGGTTGAGGGTGGGCGTATTGACCATGCGCTACATGCCAATAATGCCAAACGGGCATTGCAGGAAACCAAGGCATTTAATGATGCAATTCAAACTGCACTGGATAAAGTGGATTTGAGCAATACCTTGATTGTAGTGACGGCAGACCATGACCATGTGATGACCTTTAATGGTTATGCCGCACGAACGGGTCAAACGACGGAAACTAATCCAGGTATTTTGGGGCTGAGCTATGACTATAATATTGCAAAAGAGCAAAATGCTTACAGCAAAGTGCTGGCTGATGGCCAAGTACATAATCCATACCGCGATGTAAATGGGGCAACAGGAACGACGCTTGTTTTTGGAAATGGTACGGGTAAACGTTTAGATATTCGTGACAGTATTAGCAACGAGCAAGCCTTTGCTGACGACTATAAACAAGAAGTCGGGGTACAACTGACGAAAAGCGAAACACATGGCGGCGGAGATGTGATGCTGTTTGCTGAAGGAAAGAATTCAAATCTATTCAAAGGCACACAAGAAAATACATGGGTATTTGAGCAATTGAAAAAGGCGTTTGGATTCTAATGGATACAAGATTTATACGGCCGTTCAAATTCAAAATGAAATTCTTAGCATTGTCTTTCAGTTTGCTCAGTCCATGGGTATGGTCGGCCGATGAATATCGTATTGATTATCAGATTGAACGGTTGGATGCCAATGGGGTCACGACCATTCAAAAATACAGTGAGAAAATAATTCGAGATGAGCAAAATATTTGGATTGAACGTTTAAACACACAAACGCATGCTGACGAAGCCCAGACACATAGCAACGCTCATGTGTCTGCCAAAACAGACACCCATGAGCATGTGAGTTTTGACAGTGCAATTCAGTGGATGCAGCGCAAAGATGTAGTCGGGCAAGCAAACGTAGAAAGTCCGTTTCAGCGTTTTTATATTTTGCCAGATGAAAAAATGCGGGTGCAATTGCAGGATGTCGATCAAGAAATGCTAGGGATGAAAAACTGTTGGCGCTGTGAATATAGTTTGATTCATCCTGACATTTTAAAGCGAGCACAATTGATTCAACGTGATCCGAAGTTAGCGCGTTATCAAATAAGCAGTGCTGGGCAAACGTTGAATATTATATGGAGTGAACAAGATCAACTGGTTCAAAAATATGAATTGCTCAAACCGACCTCAGGCTATGCCAAAACCTTTACCGTGCGCAAAATTGGCCAACATGTTGCTACACCTTGGACACAAACAGAAAAATACAGCGAACGTGACTATGCGGACTTTAGTGATTAGCCGATGAGTTTTTGACTTTTAATTTCGACGTTACAATAGAAATACCCGTGATTTTTTTTGGAAAAATAAGCGCTTAGGACTGTGCCGCTTGTACAGTTAAACCACTCCAACGCTTAAACGCACGTCGAAAATTGGTCGCATCGTTAATTTGTAAATACTGAGAAATCTGTTCAGTTTTAAAACCATGTACACGATATAAAATTATGGCAGTATGCAAACGACTTTGATCGAGTTGCGCCTGAAAATGGGTCTGATGCTTTTTCAGTTTACGTTTTAAGGTGGCAGAACTCATTTGAAAATAGTCAGCGGTTTGTTCAAGTTGAATATTATTTTGAATATTCTGCATGAAGTATTGATGCAAACTGAGCAAAAAACTCTGTTGAATATTTTGAGCTGTCATTTCTTTCAGCGCATGTTGATAACTGATTGCAGCTAAGGTCGAAGAGGCATTGGGAAGTTTTTCATGGACCAAGTCACGAGGCAGGCTCATCATGTTGATCGGCCGATTAAACTCTAAAGCACTGCCTAAATGCGTCCAATATTGTTCAATATAATCCGGTTCAGAAAAATTAAATTCGAATTTCCACGCTAACTTGGTTTGATACAGTTGACGGCTAAATGCTTGTATTGCACTCATTGCGCTTTCGATTAAAAAGCGATTTTCAAGCTTGTTTTCATCTAACCAATAAATATGAATATGGCTTTGACTATACATGAGTCGAGGGCATAACCACGGTGAAACAGATGCGGAAAATGTTAAATAACGGCTAAGCGCCTCATCGAAGGTCGATGCATACAGCATGGATTTAATGGCGTCATTAAAGGGGGTGGTTAGGCTGCGTTGACCGAATAAAAAACTGATGTCCTGATTGCGAAAACACTGCTCAGCATTTTTTAAAACCTGTTGTAACTGTTGCTGGCTAATCAGCTTTTGCCCTGAAAAGATATCTTCCAAGAAAATACCGCTACCACTGAGTAGGACGTGATGTTCGACTTCATGGCTGACTGCTAAATCAATTAAAATAGACAATTGATGATGCGCAGGAATGTAGCTGTAGTCGCATTCAAAGCTCATACCATGACTCGCTTTGGTGAGTAGTATTGCTTCACTTGGAGCAATTGCTGATTTAAGGCACTCAAAAGTTGCTGAGCAGTTTGGTATTGCCCGACTGAACAGCAGGTCGTGAGTGCTTTTAAAGGAATGTGCACGGACAAATCACGTTGATAATAAGCACTGACCATAAGCATGCGCTCAAGCTGAGCTGCCATTTTTTCAGCCTGTTGTAGCTTCGTCTCTGGTAACAGCATAATAAAACGATCTCCTGCGAAGCGGCAGAGCAGGTCTTGTGGTCGTAAGTTTAAGCTAATCAATTGTGAAACATGCTGTAAAATAGATGTGCCTTCATCAAAGCCATGTGTTTGATTAATCTGATTAAAATTATGCATATCTAGCAGTATGACGGACATGTCGCTGGGTTCATGCAAGTTTTGCTCGATTGCGGCTTTGAGCTGTGTTTTAAAATAATGAGCATCGGCCAAAGGGGTGAGTGCATCGAATAAGCGATGATCCCGATAAATACGTTCTCGTTTTTGCATGTGTTTAGAAATTGCCTGTTCTTCTTGATGCCAAAAATAAACCCCGATGGTAAATAGATACAGTCCAATTGGAAAAGGAATGGACTCAAGCCATGCATCCCACATGATTTCTTTAGGCAGGCGAATAAACTCATCTAAGCTGTCCATCCACATGTGGAAAAAAATAAAGCACAGTCCATAAAAGATATAGTTGGTTACACGGCCCAAAGGACGGCTTTTAATAATAAAGAAAATCCAAATACCAATAAAAACAGTTGCTCCCCCTTCACCTAAAATATCGACCCAGTTCCATTCAGCAAATGACTTGCTCTGCCCAAGTAAGATAAACAACCAAAGGGATAAGCTACAGGCAGTCGCTACACATAATAAAGGCCAGCGGTAGTAAGCAAAGTATTTAGGCATAGCATTTTTTGAAATGATTTATTTTCGCCCAAGCTAAACAGATTTAGATGACAGTTTGATGGCAATGGCTAGGGTCAAAATAGATCAGGGTATTTTTGATTTTTGAGAATAAAAATGCTGAAAAACCCTATCTTTGAGGTGAATATGCATCATTCTGTATGCTCAGTATTTTCTCTATACAGATCAAATTAGCTCATTTTTTGCTGAAAAAGGCCAAAAACAAATAAAAAGGGCAGATCGTAAAAGGCACTGTCACATCATGTTCACATTCAATTTCTATTGTGCGTTCAAACCATGCCACTTTGGCTTGAGGGGAAGAACATAATGCAAAATAATCAGAGCCGTTTCATGAAACATAAGCGTGCGGGTTTTCAGCTCAGCACACTGGTCCTGTCAATGCTGAGCATGACGCATCTACATGCCGAAGATAACACGGTGGAATATGTACAGGTCATTGGTCAAGCTGCAAGTATGGATAAAGCACTCAAAGAACAAAAACGTGCCGACCAAATCAGCAGTGTGGTACATGCCGATGGCATTGGACAATTACCCGATGACAATGCCGCAGAAGCGTTGCAACGGATACCAGGTGTATCTACAGAGCGTGACCAAGGCGAAGGACGTTTTGTTTCCGTTCGTGGTTTAGGCGCTGACTTAAATGCAGTAACCATCAATGGTACTTTGGTTCCCGCGCCTGAAAGCGATCGCCGTGGCGTAGCATTGGATGTCTTACCTTCAGAGCTAGTACAGTCATTGGCTGTGGTGAAAACGCTGACACCAGACATGGATGCCAACTCATTAGGCGGTACGGTGCAAGTCGAAAGTTTATCGGCCTTTGACCATGACGGTTTGTTTTATACGGGAACGGTTGAAGGTGGTTATGATGAAAAACGGGAAAAATATAGCCCTAAAGCATCGGGTGCCATCAGTAACCGTTTCAGTGTTGGTGAGGGGCAAGACAACCTTGGGGTAGCGCTGGCACTGAGTTATCAAAACCGAAAATTTGGCTCGGACAATGTTGAAACGGGTGGGGCTTGGGATGGCGACGTACTTGAAGAAACCGCAATGCGTCAATATGACATCGAGCGTGAGCGCATTGGTGCGGGTTTAAACTTTGATTACCGTCCGAATGACACAGGCGAATACTATTTAAGAACTTTATATAGTCGCTTTAAAGACACTGAATCACGTCAGGAAGTGGCGGCTGAATTTTCTGATCCACAACTTGCAGGCCAGCGTGGTGATGCAGAAGTGACTCGTTCACTGAAGAGCCGTGAAGAAACACAAGAAATACAGTCTTTTGTCCTCGGTGGTAAGCAAGGTTTTGGCACGTGGACGGTGGAAGGTCAGCTCGGTTATAGCGAAGCATCGGAGGAAAATCCAGGGGGAATTTCGGGGGCAAAATACCAAGGTGATTTTAGTAATGTTGGATTTAATAGTACGCAAAAACCTGTAATTACGGCAGACCAAGATTTTTATGATGCGGCCAACTATGAGTTAGATTCGGTGTCGTGGGAAAAATCTAAAACCACCGATAAAGAATACAACGGTAAATTAGACTTTTTGAAAGACTATATGCTGGGGAATTATGCTGCTGCATTGAAGTTCGGCGGAAAAATCAGTCAACGTGAAAAAACCAACAATACCGATGAATGGAAATATGAAGATCTCAGTACGTCAAGTTCAGATTTCAATTCAAACAGCCATTATGAACTGGGTCAGTTTGGTCCAACCATTAATAAAAACGCTATTAAAGATAAAATCAGTGGATTAAATCCAAATGATTATGTGGTTGCTGACGGTTCAATCATTAATGACTTTAAGTCGAATGAAGATATACAAGCGGCTTATGTCATGAATACCGTTGATTTGGATCAACTGCGTGTGATTGCAGGCTTACGTTATGAAAATACCAACTTTGAAGCACGTGGTTTTGAGTTCAACGATGATGTGATCACTGCGACTAAATATAAAAATGACTATGATCATTGGTTGCCAAGCCTACATTTACGTTATCAATTGGCCGATAACGCTTACCTCCGTGCCGCTTGGACCAATAGTGTGGTACGTCCAAACTTTGCGCAAAGTGCACCAAGTGTTTATATCGATGACGATGAAGCTGAGTTTGGTAACCCAATGTTAAAGCCTTTAGAATCTTCTAACTTTGATTTGGGGGTGGAAAAGTATTTTGGCAAAGCCAGTATGGTGGGTTTCTACGCATTTTATAAAGATATCGATAACTTTATTTATAACACCAATATTGCAGGAACAGGGCAATGGGCTGACTTTGATGAAGCTATAACCTATAAAAATGGTAATGAAGCAAAACTGTACGGGATGGAGTTTGCCTACTCACAAAAGTTTGACCATCTAGGAGCACCATGGAACGGGTTCTTGTTGGGTTTAAATACCACCTTTAGTAAGTCAGAGGCGGATATTGATTCGATGAAAGATGGCGAACTTCTGAGCCGTCGTATTCATTTACCAAACCAGTCGGATGTGGTCGGTAATGCCATGATTGGTTGGGAAAATGAGCGCTTTGGTGTACGACTTTCAGCAAATTATAAATCGAGTTATCTGTATGAACTTGGTGACATTGATACACCTGAAAAAGATATTTATACCGATGACCAAATCTTCCTTGATTTCAGTAGTCATGTGAATTTATCTAAAAACTTGCAATTGACGTTTGATGTGCAAAACATCACCGATGAGCATTATTACAACTATGCAGGTTCTAAGGCTTATAACGCTCAATATGAAGAATATGGCCCAGCATACAAACTTGCACTGACCTACACCCATTTTTAAGTCGAATTAAATTTAGTTCTCAGGTTTGCTCAGCAAAAGCAGACCTGAGTTTCCTTGCCCAATTATGAGTGTCTCTATGAAATTTTCATCTTTTAAATTGTCTGCTTTAAGCAGTTGCTTGCTGTTATTGAGCGCATGCAGTCAGCACAGCGTGCCCCAAGCTCCGCAAAATAGCCAGTCGTTAAGCTCGGCTGAAATACCAATAGATCAGCCTATGGCAGCGAAGTTGCAATTACGTGAAGTCGACATGAATGGGGCAAAAACTGAGGATGTGCAATGGTTAAGCTTGAGTGCATGGCCTGAAGTTGCCGCACTGTTGAGCAGTAAAAATAAAGGGCTACAAATCTTAGATGATCAACAAAATGTACTACATCAAATTCAAGGTCAGTTTGGGCGTTTTGATTATCGGATTGGTTCGGAGCGTTTATTGATTGCTGCGTCAAATTTGCAACAACAGCAAATTCAACTGATGAGCATGAACTTAAAAAATAAAGCATGGGACAAACCCAGCTTTATTCCAAAGCGTTCATTTAAGTCTGAAGATGTTTGCTTATATACCGATGCTCAAGGGCTGAGTTTTGCTTTTTTAGTAGGCGAAGAGGGGCTTGGTGAACAATGGTTGGTGGCTCAGCATGAGAAGGCTTTGAGTCAACCACAGTTGGTACGCCGTCTCAGTTTTCCACCTGCTAGTAGTGTATGCAAAGTGAATGATGCCACAGCAGAGCTGTTTATTAATGAAGCGAATGTTGGCGTTTGGGCATATCCAGCTCATTCCGAAGCAGACATGGTGCGTCAGGCGGTGGATCTCGTGCAACCCTTTGGTTCGATTCAAGGTTCACCTTCTGCAATTGCGATTGTAGATGATCATGTCGCTGTACTCGATGCGGAAAAACCTTTGCTTTATCGTTATCAAAAGCAAGATAAGCAATGGAAAGCACAGCCACCTTTACAATTAGACACGGTGAAAGAAGCAGAGACTTTGAGTGTTCAAGGTAATTTAACCGATAAATCCTTGCTGATTTTAGATGATAAAACCGTAAAAGTGGCGGATGCGGAATGGGAAACTCAGACCCAGACCAAAGCTCAGAATATCATCACCATTCCAGCAGAAGTGCAGACGGAGGGTGTGCCAAGTACAGGTGACGCGGCTGATGATCCTGCGATTTGGCATAACGCTACACAACCGAGTCAATCCCGCATTTTAGCGACAGATAAACAAGGTGGTTTACAGGTTAACGATTTACAGGGCAAAACCGTGCAGTATTTGCCAGTAGGGCGATTGAATAATGTTGATGTACGCTACGGTTTTAAATGGGGCAATCAAACGGTCGATTTGGCTGTGGCATCGAACCGAGATCATAACAGTCTGCATCTCTTTGTGATTCAACCCAAAACGGGCAAGGTTTCTGTGCTCGGCGAGCTAGCAACTACATTGGATGATATTTATGGCATTTGTATGTACCGCGATGCTCAAGGGGAAATCTATGCCATTCCCAACGATAAAAACGGGACTTTTGTTCAATACCACATCACGGCTGCACAGCAAAAATTACGGGCTGAAGAAGTACAACGTTTTTCAGTTCAAACCCAACCTGAAGGCTGTGTCGTAGACGATGCCACAGGACGTATTTTCTTGGGTGAAGAAGATGTCGCGGTGTGGGTAAAAGATCTCAATCCAAAAACTCAGCTCCCTATGCAGCAGGTGATAGGTGTAGGAGAGGTGATGCATGATGACATTGAGGGAATGGGACTTTATCACGGTAAAAAGCAAAGTTATTTGGTAGTTTCAAGCCAAGGCAATGACAGCTTTGTGGTGCTTGATGCCGCAGCACCTTATACGGTTCGTGGCGCATTTCGTGTAGGCATCAATATCGACAAAGGCATTGACGCTGTGTCTGAAACAGATGGACTAGATGTGAGTTCCCTAAATTTTGGTGGCAAATGGAAGCAAGGCATGTTGGTGGTGCAAGATGGACGTAAACGGATGCCTGAAACCAATCAGAACTTTAAATATGTGCCGTGGGAAAAAATCGCTCAAGCCCTGCATTTGGACTAAATAGCGCTTTAGTACATAGGCTGGGGCAAAGAGTCACAGCCCATTTTAAAAATATACATGTACTGCACCATGCAGTAAAAAATTGGAGTGCGTTATGCAAGCAACAATGGATCAAATGTCGGTTTGGATGTTGATTAGCCATGCCAGTGTGTTGGTGAAAGTAGTGATGTTGATTTTGGTTTTATCCTCAGTCGTAAGTTGGTATTTAATCGTGCGTCACGGTATGTTACTTCGTGGACAAGAGCAGCTTTGGAACCGCTTTTTAAAGAATTTTAGACAGCAAAAAGATCTCAATCTTTTACAGCAAGATTACCAACAGCCTGAACAACAGAAAGGCGTAGTCAGCATTTTTCAACATGGGGTGGATGAATACCATCAATTGATCAAAGATGAGCAACTCACTACAAGTGATGTGATTGATGGGGTAGAACGTCGTTTGCTCAGCAGCATCAGTGAAGAAGAAGAAAAGCTTCAGCAAAATCTGACCTTTCTTGCAACAGTCGGTTCAGTCAGCCCGTATATAGGCTTATTTGGAACGGTCTGGGGCATTATGAATGCGTTTATTGGACTGTCTGCCGTTGAACAGGCAACCCTCAATACAGTTGCACCAGGGATTGCAGAAGCGCTGATTGCGACAGCTATTGGTTTATTTGCCGCTATTCCTGCGGTCGTGGCGTATAACCGCTTTTCGGCACGTGCTGACAAGCTTTCCAGTCGTTATTACGGTTTTGCCAATGAGTTGCAAACGCGTATTTATCGTTTGTTGGGGCACACTGAGCGCACTTCGCGTTAAGGAGCAAGAACCATGATTAAGCGTCCTCAAAAATTAAAACCCAATGCTGAAATGAATGTGGTTCCTTATATTGATGTCATGTTGGTGTTGTTGGTAATTTTTATGGTGACTGCACCAATGTTGACGCAAGGCATTCAAATTGATTTGCCTAAAGTGGATGCCAATGTCATGCCCGCGTCACAACAGCAGCGTATTGTAACCTTATCTATTCAAGCCAATGGCCAGTATTACTGGAATATTGGATCAGAAGTGAATACCGAGAAAGTTACGGATCAGGCCATTGATTTAGCCACTATGCAACAAAAGCTCGTTCCGATTATTCAAAAAGATAAAAGCTTACAGTTTTATGTACGTGCCGATCAGGATGCTGATTATCAACTGGTTGCACAGGCCATAGCATCCTTGCAAAAAAGTGGGGTAACGAACTTGGGGCTAGTGACAGAGGAACCACAATCATGATGACAACTGTTTCCAAAATTAGGTTTCGTGATCAAGGCCTAGCACTTTCGGTCACGGCTGGATTGCATATTGCGCTAATTGCATGGTTATGTACGGTTGAGATGCATGAAACATTGGCGGAACCCAAGCCGAAAACCATTCAATTACAATTTGTGCAAATACCCCCTCCAGCCAAACAACAACCTGAACCTAAAAAGCCTGAGCCGATAGTCGAAGAAAAACCCTTACATGAGCCTGTCAAGAAACAGCTTGAGAAACCTACTGAAGTCCAACCGAAAACCACCAAGAAGTTTGTAGAGTCACAGAGCAACAAAATTGTACCTACAGCGTCTAAACCGACACAGCAAGTCGTGACGGAAAAGCAAACGGCAGTAGCGGAATCTCAGAAAACAGTAGATACGCAGTCTCAAGCGGATATACCAACTCAGACGAAGACCCAGAAATCAGTAGAACCTAAAGCACAAACTCATCCTGAATCATTTGATGTTAAAAATTATCAACCTGTTACAAAAATAGCACCAGCTTATCCTGAACAAGCTTTGGATCGTAAGCTGGAGGGGGATTGTACGGTGGTGTATAGCGTGAACGAAAAAGGACGGGTAGAAAATCCAAAGGCACAAGGCGACTGCCATCCGATGTTTGTACGACCTTCGATTCAGGCTGCTCTCACTTTTAAATATCAGCCTCGTCTCGTCGATGGCAAACCGACCAGTGTGTCGAATGTTAAAAATACCTTCCAATATCGTATTGAAAGTTAATCTTATTCCGTGGGTGCCATAAATTCTCTTTTAAGCTCTTTTCATTTCTATATTTTTCAATTGCCCGTACTCTTCTTGCCGATAATATTTAGTAGTAAATTCAATATACTATACGATTACATGGTTATTACTGCTCAAAAAAACAGTAAAAATATCATAGAAGCTATCTTATGGAGGCTATGTACGGGTGCGACATGGCATGATATTCCTCAAGAGCTCTGCCCTTTGCAAACTGCTTACAATCGATTTCATCACAGGCAAGTTAAGATACTTTTTTAACTGTCATGATCCTGAGCAGATCCAAGAATACACGGAATTGGGTATTTTAGGTGTTGGTCGAATCCACAGAAATAATTCTAGTGAAGTAGAAAAAATGGCTAATGCTGTGCGCTATTTAGTACGGCCTGAAAAAGATGCGCAACATCTGCGTGTGAAATGCAAAGCCAAGATGCGTACATTTCAATGAGTTGAAAATAATCTCAAATATACATTATCTAGATGAAAACGAGGTTTTAAATACTTTGCAAGGCTTGCCAATCGGTGAGCCTTTGTCATTTCTAGAGGTATATATTATGAGTTTAAATTGTCCTTATTGTTTTTCGGATCAGGTTATTCAAGTGGTTAATCAGCAGGTGAGTGGATCTGATTCTACAGGTCTAGCCGCATCTGCATCGTTCGCAACTATCGGTGCAACCATTTCAAAGGGTTTACCTTTGCCTGTATCACCACTGCTTGGCGGGCTTGCAGGTGCAGTCATTGGTGGCCTATTCAGTAGTGTGTTTGATGAGCCTAAAAAGCCGATCACGCTGACCTATTATCACTGCAATCACTGTCAGCAGAATTTTCGTTGAATTAGCATAGGAGATAAGAACGATGGCACATCAAATCGAACAAATCGCCTATGTTGGCGAAACCCCTTGGCATGGTCTCGGTAATCAGCTGAGTCCGAATCAACCACTCGAAGTATGGGCACAGCAAGCCGGGATGGACTGGCGGATTGAATCCTCGAACGTCAGCTATATGGCACAAAATGAACGTGGTCAGAGCATTATCATGCCATTTGAAGAGCAGCGTGTCTTGTATCGTTCAGATACCCATGCACCTTTATCTGTAGTCAGTCAGCGTTATCAGGAAGTTCAGCCTAAAGAGATTCTGGAGCTCTACCGGGATCTGACTGAACAATCAGGCTTTGAGCTAGAAACTGCGGGGGTGCTGAAAGGTGGGAAGAAGTTCTGGGCTTTGGCACGTACCGGGCAAAGCACTGCATTAAAGTCTAAGGATGTCAGTAATGGTTATATCTTGCTGGCTACTGCGTGTGACGGCACGTTGGCAACGACGGCACAGTTCACCAGTATCCGGGTGGTCTGTAACAACACTTTAGCCATTGCTCTACGTGGACAGAGCAGTAGTGCAGGTGTAGTGAAGGTTCCACATAGTACCAAGTTTGATGCAGAGAAAGTGAAGCAGCAATTGGGTATTTCAGTTCGTGCCTGGGATGAGCACATGTATGAAATGAAACAACTCACACAGCGTAAGGTGAGTCAGCAGGAAGCCAAAGCTTACTTTGATGCCGTGTTTAATAATAGCACCATGTCAATTTCCGATCCTGAAGAAAACATCATTCAATTTTATCGTAATGTCGCGCAGCAAGTTCAGGAGAAAAAGCCTGAACCCAATGGTCGTGCCATGAATAAAGCTTTAGAGATGTTTAATGGACAAGGACGCGGTGCTGACCTGTCATCAGCGAAAGATACAGCTTATGGATTACTTTGTTCGATCACGGAATTTGTGGATCATGAACGACGTGCCATGAGTACCGACCATCGACTGGATTCAGCCTGGTTCGGTGCAGGTGCTGGTCTTAAACAAAGAGGATTGGAGCAAGCACTTGCTTTGATCGCCTGAAATTAACTGACTCACTCATGTCGAAATCAAGTCACCCCAAACAAATGCTCATCAGAGCACTCATGTAACCCCTCTCAATTAAAACAGCAAGCAAATCGCCATACCCGACCTCGTGTCGGGTATGGCTTTTTTATGCATTTCTTTTACAGAGATCAGAATTTATAAGGATAATTCCATGAATCAAATTGTATCTATTTCCCATCAGCCTACGACTGTAGGATCAAAGATCGTAGTCAATCCAACTATCACCACTAAACGCTCAACAGTAGCCAAGCGGCTGGTCAACACCAAAGATATGGCGTATCAAGATTGGCTTGAAGTCCGTAAACAAGGCATTGGCAGCAGTGATGCAGCAACAGCATGTGGCTTAAATCCATACATGTCCATGTTAGAGCTTTGGCTGATCAAAACAGGTCGTCAGACTCAATCCATTGAAGATGAAAGTTCAGGTATAGCACCTCTGTATTGGGGCAAACAGCTCGAACCTTTAGTGGCTGAGTATTACAGCATGCACACCAATAATAAGGTACGTCGAGTCAATGCCGTGTTACAGCACCCTGATCCCGATAAATACTTTATGTTAGCCAATCTGGATTACAGCGTGGTCGGCAGCGATGAAGTCCAAATTTTGGAATGCAAAACAGCAGGTGAGCATGGAGCAAAATTGTGGCGTGATGGTGTGCCTTTATATGTGCTTTGTCAGGTACAACATCAACTGGCAGTGACTGGTAAACAGGCAGCGCATGTTTGTGTCTTGATCTGTGGGCATGAAACCAAGATCTTCAAAGTGACACGATCAGAATCCGTGATTGAACATATTGTTCAAGCAGAACGATATTTCTGGGAATGCGTGGAAAAGGATACACCACCATCCGTGGATGCCAGTGAATCCGCAGCTAAAGCGATTCAACAACTTTATCCAGTGCATGTACCTTTAACCGTAGAGGATCTCTCGCAAAATGAAAATGCCAATTTGATGTTCGACCAGCTCATCAAAATGAAGGAAGAGATTCAGCATAAGCAGGAACGCTTTGACCAGCTTAAACATGAAATCCAGATGATGATGCAAGACAAGGAAAGGGCAGTCTTTGCTCATGGCTCAGTAGTCTGGAAGAAAGCCAAGGATTCTATCAGTCTCAATACCAAAGCATTGCTTCAGTACCAGCCTGAACTCATCGAGCTTTATCCACTTCAAAAGCAGGGCAGTCGTCGATTCAACATCTATTCCGACTAAGCCCTATTTACAGCACCAAATCAAAAATTCACAAAAATCGCTCCCCGCTCTCTACCCTTCGGTAGAGAGCAAATCGGTCGCGATCTCTGTAGCACTTTATCTGGCTCTACACTCTTTGGGTAACTTATTTGGTCCTTGTTCTGACCTACATACATAGACCCAAATTTGTAAGGTAATACATTAAGGAATATCAACATGATTAAAGGTTTAGCAATTACCCCACCAATCCTGGGACGGATCAGTATCGGTCGTATGATCGAAAAGAATGGCAAACGCCTACCGGAAAAAGATGATCAATTCACCATTACGTCCCAGATTCAAAGCAAAGAAGGCTGGGTTAAACATCCACTGGATGATCAGCTTCGAGCCAATACGCCTAATCAAAAGTTGCGCTCAATCCCTGTTCGCATGATCTTCAATGATCCTGATCTAAACTTACGGGCGGAATATACCTTATTTGATCGACAGACTGGCCGTCCAGTATGTGTCGGCAACGGTGAAACATGCCAGCGTTTAACCAATCAAGGCGTGGAGCAGCATCCCTGTCCATCCCCTGATTTATGTCCATTGGCTCAAGGAGGGAACTGCAAGCCCTATGGTCGTTTGCATGTGAACTTAGATGAATCGGATGAATTTGGAACTTTTATCTTTAGAACCACAGGCTTTAATAGTATTCGGACTTTGGCTGCACGGTTGAACTATTACCATGCAGCTTCAGGAGGCTTGTTGTCATGTCTACCCTTGCAATTGATATTGCGGGGCAAGAGTACGACACAGAGTTATCGTCAGCCAGTGTATTACGTGGATCTAACGTTAAGGGAGGGGATCAGTTTAAATGAAGCGATTATTCAGGCGAAGCAAATTGATGAGCAGAGTAAGCAGGCGGGGTTTTATCAGGAAGCTTTAGACTTTACCGCAAGGAAGGGTTTGGGGAATGGAAGGATGGACGTAGACATGGAGGAAGGTTTGGATGTAATTGAGGAGTTTTATCAGCCTGTTGAAGGCCAGCAGATTGAGGAGACTCAGACTGCATTTGATATTCAACAGGGATTGAAAGGATCAGTGACGGCTTTGAATTAAATCGAACAGGGTAAAACCTTACGAGATTGCCGTATCTCATGAGCGAGTTGCTCGAAATCATGAGATAGGAGTAAACATCATGAATGCATTTGTTGGTCAAACTTTCCCGATGAATCAAATCGTTAATATTAAAGATGTGGTTCAATTTACAAGTATTAGTCGAGCTAAAATCTATGAAATGATTAATGAGAAATCAAAATACTACGATCCTACTTTTCCAAAGCCTGTGCGACTAAGTGAATCTCGTATTGGCTGGTCAGCTTGGGAAATAAATCAATGGATTGAAGATAAGCTGGAAAATCGTGAATAAAAGTGGGGAGCTTCGGCTCCCTTATTTTTTGGTTTTCAGTAAACTATGGAAATGTTAAAAATCTAAAGAATAAAATGAATCAAGCCATTCACTACTACAATCAAAAGATGCTTTAAACGACATTTTCTGTCGCTGAGTGAAATCAATTCAGTGATTAATCACTATTTTTTCCAAAAGTTCAACAAAATTTCAGTAAGATAAAGGTAAGCAAGTTTTCAGTTGATGCTACTGCGTCAAATAAGAACCAGGATTTTTCAGAACACTATGACCAACAATAACTTTTCACAAATCGCTTCTTTCATCTGGTCGGTTGCCGACCTGCTGCGTGGTGACTTCAAACAATCGCAATATGGTCGCATCATTCTACCATTTACCTTGTTGCGTCGTCTGGAATGTGTACTGGAAGAAAGCAAGGCTGCGGTACTGGCAGAACATGAAAAAGTCTCCAAGCTGAATCTGCCAGAAGAAGCTCAAGAAAAGTTATTGCTGCGTGCCACCAACGGTCTAGCCTTCTTTAACACCTCCCCAATGGATCTCAGCAAAATGGGACAGAGTGACATCAAGGCCAACTTGAGCACCTATGTGCAAAGTTTCTCTAAAGATGCCCGTGAGATTTTTGAATACTTTAACTTCATCGAATTTGTGGGCCTCCTCGATGATGCCAACCTTTTGTATAAAGTCGTGCAAAAGTTTGCGACCACGGATCTGAGTCCAAAGAATGTATCCAACCATGACATGGGCTTGGTGTTTGAAGAACTGATCCGTCGTTTTGCCGAAGGTTCTAATGAAACCGCAGGGGAGCACTTTACCCCGCGTGACATCGTACGTTTGACCACTGCACTGGTGTTTATGGAAGATGATGACGTCCTGACTAAAGACGGCATTATCCGTACCATTTACGACCCGACAGCGGGGACGGGTGGCTTCCTGTCTTCAGGGATGGAATATCTGCATGAGCTGAACCCAAATGCGGTGATGCGTGCGTTTGGTCAGGAACTCAATCCGGAATCCTACGCCATCTGTAAAGCCGACATGCTGATCAAAGGCCAGGACGTGAGCCGGATTAAACTTGGCAACACGCTGTCGAATGACCAGCTTGCTGTGGATCAGTTTGACTACATGCTGTCTAACCCACCCTTTGGGGTGGACTGGAAAAAGATCGAACAGGACATCAAGGACGAACATGAACACAAGGGCTTTGATGGTCGTTTCGGTGCAGGCTTGCCACGGGTATCGGATGGTTCACTACTATTCCTAATGCACCTGATCAGCAAGATGCGTGATGCCAGCAGTACCGAGAGCGGTAGCCGCATCGGCATTATCTTGAATGGTTCACCGTTATTTACCGGTAGTGCGGGCAGTGGTGAAAGCGAGATCCGTCGCTATATTTTAGAAGCCGACTTGCTTGAAGCCATTATTGCCTTACCAAATGACATGTTCTACAACACCGGGATTGCCACCTATATCTGGGTACTCAGCAATAAAAAAGCCGCTGAACGTAAAGGCAAGGTACAGCTGATCAATGCCTCAAACCTCAGTACCAAAATGCGTAAGTCGCTGGGTTCAAAACGTAACTATCTGACTGAAGCTGAAATTGCCACCATTACCCAAAATTACGGTGACTTTGTGGCGGTAGATACCTTGGCGCAGGATGGTGAAACTGAACAGCAAAAACCATTTGCCAGCAAGATTTTTGATAGCCATGAATTTGGCTACCGTCGCGTGACCATTGAACGTCCATTACGCTTATCGGCACAGATCACAGATAGCGCGATTGCTGCATTACGTTTTGCGCCAAAACCGTTTAATGCTGTGATGCAAAGTATCGATGCGCAATTGGGCACAGCCTTTGGTGCAGCGTGGACAGCAGAAACTTATGGTCAGTTGCAGGACGTTGCGCTTGAAGTTCGTGCCCTGATTAAAGCCGAGTTCCCTGAGCTAAAAGAAAAAGACATTAAAGAGGTACTGGACAGCAAAATCTGGCTATTCCAGAAAGCCTTGATGGAAAAAGCCCAAGTGTTACAGAACGTGATAGGCACTGAGCAGTTTGATGATTTCAACCAGTTTGATGAAGTGCTGAAAAAATCCCTCAAGCAGACAGACATCAAGCTGGATGCCAAAGAGAAGAAACAGCTGTTAGATGCCATCACCTGGAAAAATCCTGAAGCAGAACCAGTGATTAACAAGGTCGTGAAACAGGCGGAAAATCCACTATATGGCCAGTTCAGCTACCAGGGTAAAGTGGTGGAGTTTGTGCAGGATGGGGATTTACGTGATGCCGAGAACATTGCACTGAATCCAAAAGTCAGCACCACAGAGTTGATTGAAGACTACTTTAAACGTGAAGTACAGCCACATGTGGCGGATGCCTGGATCAATGCCGACAAGCGCGATGAAAAAGATGGCGAGATTGGTATTGTTGGTTATGAAATTCCATTTAACCGTCATTTCTACGTGTACCAGCCGCCACGTGATTTAAGCGAGATTGATGCGGATTTGGATGCGGTGAGTGCCGAGATTATGCAACTGCTACAAGAGGTGCATTCATAATGGCAAAGTATAAAACCTATGCAGAGTATAAGGGCTCAGGTGTTGAGTGGTTAGGTGAGATTCCTTGCCATTGGGATTTAAAGCCGATCAAATATTTATTTGAAATTATAAATGGTTCAACTCCAAAATCTGGCGAAGAGGCTTTTTGGGATGGTGAAATTACATGGATAACACCATCTGATCTGAGTAAATTGCGTTCCCAGGTTATTGGGGAGTCAATTAGAACTATTACAAAGAAAGGATTAGATTCTTGTGGGACAAGTCTTGTTCCAAGTGACACGATTATTTTATCTTGCCGTGCCCCAATTGGTTCATTGGCTGTCACAAGTAAAGAGGCTTGTACGAATCAAGGGTGTAAATCTCTAGTTAAAAAATACGATTTATCTACAAAGTTTTTCTACTACTATTTAAGTATATCTACTAAACAATTGAATAACTTAGGTCGTGGTACGACATTCTTAGAGCTATCTTCAGATGAGCTTGGGAGCTATGCTTTAGGTATTCCAAATGCTGAAGAACAAACTCAAATCGCTAATTTCCTCGACCACGAAACTGCCAAAATCGATAACCTGATTCAACAACAACAACAATTGATTGAACTGCTGAAAGAAAAACGTCAGGCGGTGATTAGCCATGCCGTGACCAAAGGACTTGATCCAAATGTTCCGATGAAAGATTCGGGTGTGGAGTGGTTAGGCGAAGTGCCGGAGCATTGGATCGTTGCAGGATTTAAGAAATATTTATCATCTATCGTGGACTATAGAGGTAAAACCCCAGAAAAGGTAGATGAGGGAATATTTCTTGTCACTGCTAGAAATATTAAAAAAGGAAAAATCGATTACAGTCTTTCGCAAGAATATGTGTCTGACAATGACTATGACCAAATCATGAGTCGAGGTTCTCCTCTAATTGGCGATGTTTTATTTACAACAGAAGCGCCATTAGGAGAAGTTTCACAAGTGGATAGAACAGACATTGCACTTGCACAGAGAATTATTAAATTTCGTGGTCAGGACAACGTATTAGATAATACGTTCTTAAAATTTTTTATGATGTCTACCTCATTTCAAGATAGTTTGATGACGTTTGCTAGTGGATCGACAGCTTTAGGAATTAAAGCTGAAAGATTAGGTTATTTAAAACAATTAATTCCCCCATTAAATGAACAGCAAGAGATCGTTAAACATATTGAAAAGTGTGTACATCAATTTGATGGTTTAGAAAAAAAGATGCGTGATGCTATTTCTCTAATGCAAGAACGCCGAACCGCCCTGATCTCAGCCGCAGTCACTGGCAAAATCGACGTGCGCCACTGGCAATCGCCAACGGTTGCTGAGACAGACACGGAGTTAAGCGCATGAATCTAGACGCCACCCGTGAAAGCATTTTCCAGAACGACATCATTCAACAGATGCTGGCTCAGGGCTGGCAACTCGGTACGCCACAAGGCTATAACCGTGAAACTGCCTTGTATGAGCAGGACGTACTCGACTTTGTACAGCAGACGCAAAGCCAGGACTGGCAGAAATTCCAGCGTATCTTTCCGAATGATACCGAACGGCATTTTCTAGAAGCCGTGGTTGCCCAGTTGAAGAAAGCCGACATCAATGCCACTGATGAACAGTCACGTAGCTATGGTACTTTAGGTGTGCTGCGTCACGGAGTGAAAACCCGCAGCGCACGATTTTTCCTCTGTCAGTTTAAACCAGAACATGCGCTGAATCCCGATACCTTAGCCAATTACAAAAAGAACATCTGCCGCATTGTGCCGGAATTGGTCTATAGCCCGTATGCTACGGCTGCCGAGTTACAGGACACTGGCAAACAGGCCAAGAAATGGCGTATTGACTTGGTGCTGTTTATCAACGGCTTTCCGGTGGCAACACTGGAACTCAAGTCCGAGTTTAAGCAGGCGGTGCAGAATGCCATGTTGCAGTACAAACGCACCCGCTTGCCGAAAGATCCAGAAACCAACAAGCCTGAACCCTTGCTGATGTTTAAGCGTGGCGCATTGGTACACTTTGCCGTGAGTCAATACGAAGTCTATATGGCGACCCAATTGGCCGGAGAAGATACTTTCTTCCTGCCATTCAATAAAGGCACACATGACGGTGGCGCAGGCAATGATGTGCCAGAAGACCAGAATCAGTACGCTACGGCCTATCTGTGGAACGAAGTCCTCACGCCGGACAATTTGCTGAATATCATTGGACGTTTTGTCCATCTGCAAATTGAAGAAAAAGAAGACTGGGAAGGCCGCAAGTACAAAAAAGAACTGCTGATCTTCCCGCGTTACCACCAGTGGAATGTGGTCACCAAACTGATCAATGCCGCCTTAGAGGAGGGCACTGGACAGAAATATCTGATTCAGCACAGTGCAGGTTCAGGTAAGTCCAACTCGATTGCCTGGACAGCACATCAGTTGTCGACCCTGTACGATCAACACAATCAGAAACTGTTTGATTCGGTGATTGTGGTCACGGATCGTACCATTCTGGATGCCCAGCTACAGGACACCATCTACCAGTTTGAACATGCCGATGGCGTGGTCGGACGCATCAATAACAAAGAAGGCGATGGCTCCAAATCGGAAAAACTGGCCAAGGCACTGGAAACCTCACAGCCGATTATCATTGTGACCATCCAGACTTTCCCCTTTGTGTTGCGTGCGATTGAAAACAGTACCAACCTGAAACAGCGACGCTATGCGGTGATTGCCGATGAAGCGCATTCTTCGCAAAGCGGCTCTACGGCACGACAGCTGAAAGAAGTGTTGATGCTGGAAGAGCGCGAAGAGGATGCTGAACTGTCTTCGGAAGATATTCTGGATGCCGTGGTTGCAGCACGTAAGGGCAGTAATAACCTCAGTTACTATGCCTTTACCGCGACACCGAAAGACAAAACCCTGCAACTGTTTGGCCGTGTACCCAATCCTGAGCTACCGCCATCCAAGCAAAACAAGCCGGAAGCCTTCCATGTTTACTCCATGCGCCAAGCCATTGAAGAAGGCTTTATTCTGGATGTGCTGAAAAACTACACCAACTATAAAGTGGTGTATAAGCTCAAACAAAAAATTGAACAAGCCGACAAACAGGTCGATGCCAAAAAAGCCAAGATCAGGCTGAATCAATGGGTACGCCTGCATGACCACAACATTTCCCAGAAAGTGAAAGTCATTGTCGAGCATTTTAAAAATAACGTGATGGGCTTATTGGGTGGGCAGGCTAAAGCCATGGTGGTGACCAGTTCACGTAAAGAAGCGGTGCGTTACAAGCTGGCCTTTGACAAATACGTGACAGATCAGGGCTATAAGTCCATTCAGGCTATGGTCGCTTTCTCGGGTGAGGTTGAGTTTAATGACAAGGATACCGACAGCAGTGGTTTAGTCGGGCAGACCTTTAATGAACGCAACATGAACCCGGGGCTAAAAGGACGGGAAATGCGCAAGGCCTTTGACAGTGATGACTATCAGGTGATGCTGGTGGCTAACAAGTTCCAGACCGGCTTTGACCAACCGAAACTGTGTGCCATGTACGTAGACAAAAAGCTGGGTGGTGTTGAGTGCGTACAGACCTTGTCTCGCCTGAACCGCACCTATCCGGGCAAAGCGGAATCTGGCACCTTTGTCTTGGATTTCTTTAACGATCCTGAAGACATTCTTGGGGCCTTCCAGCCTTACTACCAAACCGCAGAACTGGCTGATGTATCGAATCCGGATCAGATCTTTGACCTGTTTGAAAAGCTGAAAGCCAGCAAGATTTTCTTGTGGACGGAAGTCGAGCAGTTTGTAGAAGCCTTCTTTACCAAGAACAAATCCAATGCTGCGATCAGTAATATCTGCAAACCCGCGGTTGAACGCTGGCAGAAACGTTATAGTCAGGCCATCGAAGCCTATAACACCACCCGTGACATGCTGGAACGCTGCAAGAAAACCAATGATGTGGTGCTGATTGCCAATGCTGACAATGCCTTTAAAGAGGCCAAGTTGGAAAAAGACAAGCTGGAAATCTTTAAAAAAGACTTGGGAAGCTTTACCCGTTTCTACGAGTTTATGTCGCAGATCGTGGACTACGATGACAAAGAACTGGAGAAGCTCAGTCTGTATGCACGTAACCTGCGTCCATTGCTGCGTGAAACCGCAACGAAAGACGATGAGGTGGATCTAAGTAATGTCAGTATGAGCCATTACCGCTTGTCCAAGATCCGTCAGCAAGACATCAAGCTGAAAGAAGATGCCGAAGATTTTAAGCTAGAACCCGGCAATGACCTCGGTGCAGCCAAGCCACGCGATAAGAAAGAAGAGTTCCTGTCACAGATTATTGAGCGTCTGAATGATGTTTTTATCACTGATAACCTAACCGATAAAGACATGCTGAACTATGCCTATACGGTACGTGACAAGCTGGCGGAAAATGAGATTGTGATGAAGCAGATTGCCAACAATACCCGTGAACAAGCCATGCTGGGTGATTTCCCGAAAGCGATGGATGATGCCATTCTTGGTAGCAGTGCCGCACATCAGGAACAGATGATGCAGTTGCTGTCTGATCCGGCGAAGGCCAGCATATTTGCACGGGTGATCTTTGATATGTTGAGCAGTCGATAATTTTTTAAACATTTTAGAATTAAATTTTTGAGTATAGGGGTGTATTGATATGTTGGCTTTTGCTGAATTTCTGCAGAATTATTTTATCATTCCTGTGGGAATGCTCATTTTTGTATTATGGATTGGGTTTAAATTCTATTCTAAATATATCAAACCTGCCAAAAAATTAAGTGGGCAATTATCAGTGCTAATTAATGACTTCAAAGGAATGGATAAAAACCCTAGTCGAAATAAGCATTCATTAGATGAAAAATTCGAAAATAATACGCCTTTAAAACATGCTTGGTTGAATTATAAAAAGTCTCTTCATGACATTTATGAAACTGTAGATGGAGAAGATGTACTAGGTTCCTCACGTGCAACAGTATCAAGTGATGTATTTTTTTCTCAATCAGTGATTGTGGATACCCCTTTAAGAGTTGAGTTTTATAAGCACTTGCCAGGTATTATCACTGGTGTAGGTATTATTGCTACATTTGCTGGCCTTCTATTTGGATTATTAGCTTTTGATCCTGCAGGTGATCCAGCAAAAGTTCAAGACAGTTTAGGCTTGTTATTAGGTGGGGTAAGTGAAGCATTCATGGCTTCTGCACTTGCGATAGGGACTGCAATGATTATCACTTGGCGCGAAAAATCGTGGTTGCGTCAGTGTTATGAACAGTTAGAAACTTTAACGACAGAAATTGATAAGCTTTTTGAAGCCGATTCTACTGGAGAAGAATATTTATCCAAGCTTGTTAAATTATCGAAATCGAGCGAAAGCACTGCCCGTCAATTAAAAGATAGTCTAGTGAATGAATTAAAAGTCATGATGACGAATTTGGTTGAAGAAAATAAAAAGAATCAGATTGCCTTTTCTGCACAGTTAAGTGAAAACTATGCGAAATCTAGTCAGGATATGGCGACTCAGATTGGTCAATCGATTACGGATACCTTGCAAGCACCTCTAGATAAAATTGCGTCTAGCGTACAACAAGTGAGTGGTGACCAAGGTTCAGCCGTCCAAGAACTCATGACTGATGTGCTTACAGCCTTTATGAGTAAATTGGAGTCTACGTTTGGCAGTCAAATGACGGGCATGAATGAGATGATGACTCAATCAGTATCCGCCATGAAGGAGATGCAATTAGGTTTTTCCCAATTACTGACAGATATGAAAATTAATAGTGAAACTTCGACGAAAACATTAGAAATACAGATGTCGAAAATGATTGAAGATATTCAACAAAAACAAAATGAGATGTCTGATCAAATGAATTTAATGGTGGATCATTTATCTCAAGGTGCCGCAAAAATTGGAGAACAAGGCCAACATGCGATTGAGCAGTTAAATGGCAAAGTCTCGGAGTTGATAGGGAATCTAGGCGGAACGATGTCTGAGTTAATGTCAGATGTCACGAAACAGCGTACGGAACAAGATCGTGTAATTCTAGAAAATCAGCAAAAATTGCACGAACAATCATCTGCATTAATTGATAATTTAGGAACTGAAATTAAAGATTTGATTGCACACAGTCAAAATGCGGTCCAAGTCTATAAAGAAAATATTCAGAAATTATCTCAAGTGACAACGGATAGTATTACGGGTATGAATAACGGCGCTGAAAAAATGCGCTTAGCTTCTGAACAGTTTAATACTGCGGGCAGTTCTTTGATTACAGTGACTGATAAGACATCACAGCTAATTGCAGAAGTAAGTACCACCTCTACGCATTTGACCAGCGCAAGCAGCAATTTAATCTCTCTATTAAAAGACTATAAAGACTCACAAGAGAGTGTTAAACAGGCAATCAGTACTTTAGACGGTTTAATTAAACAAGCTCAAGCCAAAGTTGGTATGAGCAGTGAAATGCTGAAAGATATGAATCAGATGACAACTGCACTCAATCAAGTGAAGAAAGAAATGCAGGATTATCTTGAGCAAGTCAGTGATGTGTTGGTGAAAAGCTTTGAGAGTTTTGGTTCCTCTGTAGAAACCAGCTTAAATCATTCTTTAGGTGCTTTTGATAATACACTTGATCAAGCTGTAAAACGCCTTGCAACGGGTGTAGAAGGCTTGGGTAGTTTTGTAGAAGATCTGGAAGATCTCGTACAACAAAAGAAAAACTAATTTTGGGGTACATGATTAATGTTAGGTAACAGGTACTCTAAGAAACCACGTTCTAAAGATGAAGGTGAAAAACCTTTTTGGATTTCATTTGCTGATTTAATGACAGCATTAATGACCTTGTTTTTAGTCGTAATGGCTGTGTCATTAATGGTCGTAACGAAAAAAATCAATGAAGCAACTCAAGCTGAAAATCAACGTAGTTCAGAGATTATGGATATTTGTACTAGTATTCAAAATGATGCCGCGTTGAAAAACAAGATTATTGCTGTTGATTGTAAGGACAATCGTATCAACTTTGGAGAAGCTGGTCGGTTTGGCCATAATGACTACCGGTTAAATGCAGCAGGTGTAGAGGCATTAAATACGTTAGTACCCATTGTTTTAAATGCTGCTAATAGTGAAAATGGAAAAAAATGGTTTAAACAAATTGTGATTGAAGGGTTCACCGATACAGATGGTTCATATCTTTATAACTTAAACTTAAGTTTACGTCGTTCAGAATGGGTTATGTGCAGTTTACTTGATTCAAAATTTAGTCATGGGTTAAGTCTGAGTGATGCACAAAAGAACCAAGTTAAACAACTGTTTTTGGCCGGTGGCGTTTCTTTTAATTCAGCTAAGGATAGTAAAGAAGCCTCACGTCGTGTTGAGCTACGGATGCAATTCTATGGTTTAAAAGAAAAGGAAAACGCTGAACCACAGCCACATTTCGTCTCATCTCCTGTTGAAACATGCCAATTGACACGGTGATAGTGATGAGTATTGCGAATCTGAAACGTCGTCTTGACGAAAAAATAAGTGTATTTTCTGAACCAACTCATATACAGACTAAATTTGTTAGACCTCAGCGTTTAATGAAAACATTGTCGATTATTGAGCATAAATTCGATGATCTTGAAAATGTACAACCATTAGAAGAAAAAATTATCAAATCAGTTCTAAAATTTGAACAACAAGGATTTGATGGTCTGACTAAACGAGATTGGAAAAATTTGGCTTGGTCTCTCAGTAAAAAGCTGCCCAATTATGAAGAAAAACTTTTATTCACACCTGTAGGTGTAAGATTAATTGATTATTTCAACCAATTGGGAATTGATCAACTTAAGTTTGTTTATTTTCCATTGTTGTATAGCTATTTTTCCTTTCAAGCAAAGGAATTAGAAAAACAACCTGATAGTTGGGTTAAGTTAAGAAATATATTAAATACGAACAAATCTTCCGTATTTAAAAATTCGACTCGACTAAAAAAATGGATGACGACTCTTATAGATAATTCAGAGGTTTTAACTACAGAACCTACGAAAAAATTTGTACGTGATTTTTTACAAGATAATGATGACAACAGAGTTGCTAATCAATTAGAAAGTTTAAGAATAGCTTCGGGTAGTTGGTTTTGGGATGATTTAATACGTTCATCCATTAAATCAATTAAAACAATGAAAGAGGATGAGTATTTTAAAATTATTCCACGTTTTTTAGTATTGCTTGAAAAAAATAAAATTTATAAAACTACTATTTTAGCTACACTTTTAGATCGTTATGCTAGTACTTCTCAGAGAGAGAAAGTACATGAGGTATTAAAACATCTAGCATTAAATCAATGGGGTAATCCTCAGTATGAATCATCAGCGGGATGGAATAACGTGAATGCAGACACCAAAAAAATGGTGATTCAGTGGTTTGTAAGGGCAGATTTAGAAGCTTTTTTCAATTTATTCAGTCGCGTAGCAGATATAGAGCGTTTTAATTACTGGATTAAATATATTGATAAGATTTCTTTTTCCCAGATTTTCTTAGGTCCTAATGCATTACACTCGACTCAGGCAGAGCATATTAAATTTAGAGAAATGAATAAAGGAAGGCTGAAACGTTTAACTCGATCGACTGCAAATAATAATGCTTTTATGCTCAAAATTGAAAATGTTTATGTTATGGATTTTTCGAGTGTAGGTAATGCTTGTTATATTACAAATTCAATACCTTATAGTGAAAGAGCAAGGGAGGTCAGTATTGATGAGCTCAAACCATGGCCACACTTATTAAAATTAAGTCATACACCAGGTTGGCAAATTCGATTTGATGAAAAATTAGCTGAATTAGGTATTTTCTCTAGTTCAGCTAATAATTCTAATTCAAGATATAAAAGGCATTATTAAAAGGTAATGGCATGAAGCTAGCATTCTGGAAAAAGAAAAAAAGTACTGACTGTGTTGTTGAAGATAACTTGGTGGCGAGTATAAAGTCTTTACAATATGACGAAGTTGGATTGATTTCTGCTTATCAACAAAATGCTAAAAATGACGCTGATTTTTATTGGGAAAGTCTAGAAGAAGAAGATATCGCGTATCTCCTGGATGATCAGTATGTATTGCCATGGGAGGAGCTGTTTCAGCTTCAGCAAGATCCCGAACATAGTAACGTACTTAATTTACTCAACCTACCTAGTCCAACAACTTTATATCCAGTGATTCGTAGTGAGGGAGGATTAAGTGATCCTGATTTTAAAATCATTCTGGATGGATGGTGTGATCAAAATAGGATTAAGTCTAAAGGCCTAATTAAACGAATAGGTGCGGTACTGAATGTTGATGGTCAAGAATATTTACTGAATGAAACGACTTGGAAACTTGTAGAAAAAGTTAAAGAATTTGCTCGTATTTCAAATAAAGATAATAAGCTCAATCAAAAGTATTGGGCTCAAATACGAAGTTTAGCCAATCGAAGTCAAGCAAATTTAGATGAGTTTCTTCGTAAGACCGTGGTACTTGCACCTGAAAAATTACAATTGAATCTACGTAAAAACTTGATTAGTCAGGAATCAGTTGTAGAAGTACAGCCCGACTTTGATGAGTCACCGTCAAATTGGTTGCAAACTTTTGATCGCTATAATCAGGTACAAGATCAATATAGCATTAGCCTACCAGATGGTGGAGTCGCTCATGTAGTCATTGATCCTCAAGTCAAAAATGTACTGAGTGAAATTAAAAAGATGCCGAATAGACGTGTATCTGGTGAACGCGCTCAAATATTTTTGCATAACCCCTTCGCGCAATTAGGAGATGACGCCACACAGGTGATCTCTCCAGAGGATTTCGAACAATCAAAGCAAGAAGCAGAAATCTATAGTTATAGCTTACAGCTAGATAAATTTTATAATGAGTCTGGGTATTATATTTCTGCTCAATTAACTCTCAACGAAAACTCAGGTCGTGAACAACAACCGATTCTGTTAGAACTTTCTAATCTAGAGCAAACAAAATATTTTATTACTGCCTATGAAAAGCCATCACCAATTTTCATGTGGGCGGGTTATACAATTGATAAAACAAGTTATTTAGATCATCAGGTTCAAGAATTAAAAAGTGATCTAACAGAAATCCAAAAATATGAAGATGAGTTACAAGCACAGCAAGTTTTAGATCTATCCAATTACAGTGATCGGGTCATTGGTATCGGTGAAGCACAAAAACTAAACTCTGAGTTTATTCAAAGAGATAGTGGTGAATCAGAGTGGTTGCCACAGCATCTCATTGAGTTGGAGCAACAATTCCAGGATCGCTTCTCCGATGAGGCAATAGAATTGCTTGAACAGCGTATCAAACAGGCTGAGCAAGAAGGTAAAGATCAGGTTCTAATTCCTAATGCGAATACTGAAGTCTCACTAGATGACGCTAAAAAATTATTAAATAGTCTGAGTGATTCAAATAGAAAAGAACCTATTGAAACATTAGAAGAATCTACGGTTAATTTACAGAAAAAAAAGAAAGATACATTACTCATTGCGAATAACATTGATAAAGCTGAGTTTACTAAACAACGAGCAGATCAATTGGTTTTTGATGAGAAGAACCATCCCCCAGCTAGATTGCCTTCAAGTTTCAGAAGTCAGGAATTCGGTTTAAAACCGCATCAGGAGTACGGAGTTGCATGGTTGCAGAATCTACATCAATATGCACCGGAACAGGTAAGTGGCTGCCTTTTAGCAGACGATATGGGATTGGGGAAGACCCTGCAATTGTTGTGCTTTATTGGTGAATACTTAGAAAATGCAAAAGATAAAAAACCAGTTTTAGTGGTTGCTCCAGTTTCATTGTTAGAAAATTGGGAGGCAGAAGCAAATCGGTTCTTCAGTGCTAAATTTGCTAAGATCCTAAGTCTATATGGTGAAAATTTAAAAGATCGAAAAATTCCCAAGCATTTAATATCTGCTCAATTAAGAGATGATCATGGTATTACGCATTTGCTTGAAGAAGATTGGCGAGGTGATGCGGATATTGTCCTCACAACCTATGAAACGATGCGTGATCTAGAGTTTTCTTTAGCGCGAGTTGATTGGGGGATTATGGTTTGCGATGAAGCACAAAAAATTAAAGTACCTACGGCTATGGTGACAAAAGCGGCTAAAGCTCAAAAGGCAGACTTTAAAATAGCATGTACTGGTACTCCAGTGGAAAATTCACTCACTGACTTATGGTGCTTATTTGATTTTATACAAGAAAATTTGCTAGGTTCATTGAATGAATTTGGAAAAACTTATCGTCGTCCTATAGAAAATATTGAGAATGTGGATAATGAAGTATTGGAACAATTACGGAATTTGATTGCACCACAAGTTTTAAGACGGATGAAACATGATGTTGCTGATTTACCAGAAAAAATTGAAGTAGATCATTGTAAAAATATTACGATTTCTTCACTTCAACGTCACTTATATGCCGATGTAATTAATCGCTACAGGAGGTTGTCTGAAGAAGGTAATCAAGGTGCGATGTTGGCATCACTGCACAGTATGCGAATGATTTGTGCACATCCATTCCTATTGCAACCGAATGCTTCAATTCACGAATCCCCTAAAGTAGATTGGCTGATCAAAACCTTGGAAGCAATTAAGGTAAAGAATGAAAAAGTTATTATCTTCACTGAATTTAGAGATATTCAAGTCTTTCTGAAACGGATTCTTCTAGAACGGTTCGGCTTAAATGTTACAACCGTTAATGGGGATTCAAATACAAGCAGTAAAAAAGGTTTAACACGGCAAAACCTTATTGATAGATTCCAAGCAACTAGTGGTTTTAATGTAATCATTTTATCCACCACTGCTGTAGGTTTTGGCGTTAATATCCAAAAAGCTAATCATGTTATTCATTATACGCGCAGTTGGAATCCTGCCAAGGAAGATCAGGCAACTGACCGTTCTTATCGAATAGGACAAGATAAAGAAGTTTTTGTTTACTACCCATCAATAGCAGCAAATGATTTTGATACTTTTGAAATAAAATTAGATCGACTTTTATCAAGTAAGCGGGCTCTGGCAGATGATATGCTGCAGCCGAGTAGAGAACTTAGCAAAGAATTGATTGAAATGATTTAGATAACTTATCAATTTTAATTGCTTAGTCTATTGATTTAAAATTAAGCCTTGTATAACAAGGCTTAATACTCATAATTAATAAAGTTTAGTTAGTTTTTCATATTCTTTAGAACCTTCAATCATTGGTACCATTTGAAGATTCTTGTATCTAAATAACGTTGGCATCTCATGGAAAAGATCAAAAAACAATGATACCGAATCTTTGTACATTTCCTGCTTTAGCTTAGAGAAGTTTGGTCTATAAAATTCACCTGAGCCAAGTACTGGCGTATAGAAAATTTTAATTTGATTGATGTGAAGCCCAGGTAAATGCTGGCTAATGAAATGATTAACCATGTCCTCAAAGTTAATTTCATCGATATCAATTTCAATCTCTTCATCATACTCATCTCTCACATTAGTAATAGTGAGCCATGTTTCTAATCCATAGGGATGATAAATATAAATATCAGATGAGATGTATTCGCCATTTTCATTTTCATAACCCGCAGGCAGTGGAGTATAAAATCCATCAAAGGCATTGGTTATAAGTTGAGCCTGTGATTTTTCTGAATCTTCAGCTAGGCTACGAATCGCATCAACAGTGTTTTGATGTAACTTAAATGCTTTATTTACTATTCCACGGCGTTCATTACTTTCTTGGTTGATTTCAGTTCTAGTTTTTACCATTAATAAAGTTCTCTATTTAGATTTTTAACATTGATTATTGTAGGGTATCCTACATTTTTATACAAGTAATTTCTAAAGAGGACTTATTTTTAAAACAAAACTTTTAACTTAGGCGCGTTTATGCTTAGGAAATGGCACAATTTTATTTCTCAAACTATCAATAAAATCAGACCATTCTTGCATCATCTTGATTCGATATTCTAAGTGTTGAGCATGGTTATAAGCTTGAGATACGGCATTACCGACTCGATGTGCTAACTGAATTTCAATTGCATCATGCATATAGCCCTGCTCATGAAGTGTCGTTGATGCAAGTCCACGGAATCCATGACCAGTCATTTTACCGTTATAGCCCATCGTACGGATCACACAGAGGAGTGCATTGCTACTCATGGGTTTTGCCGTGCTATGGTTATAGAAAACGTACTGCTTATTGCCGGTGAGAGGCCGTAATCCTTCAATGAGTTCAATTGCCTGTTTGGATAATGGAACAATGTGAGGCTGAGCCATTTTCATTTTCTCAGCAGGTATTCGCCATAAATGATTATCAAAATCAATCTCATTCCACTCCATCATTCTAAGTTCAGCTGTGCGTACAAAAGTCAGCGTCATTAGTTGAATGGCTGTTTTAATCATTGGATTGCCATGATAGCGGTCCATTCGCTCAAGGAAGGGTGGGAACTCAGAAATATCCAAACGTGCCATATGCTTCACTTTACGAGGTTTTAAAGCCTCATGAAGATGAGGTGTCGGATCATTCTCGATGAGACCCTTACGAATCGCAAAACGGAAAATACGACCTGCTAAAGGTATAGAGCGTTTAGCCATTTCCTGTGCGCCACGTTCTTCGATTTTTTTGGCGCAGGCAAGCACATCTTTACCTTTGATTTGATCAATAGGCATATTGCCTAAATCTGGGAAAAGGTCTTTTTCAAATACGGATAAATCACGTAAATAGGTATTTTCTTTAATAACAGCTTTACGGTCTTCCATCCATTCCATAGCAAGTGCTTTGAAAAGCGTATTTTCAGCAGCTTGTTGTTTCTTTTGCTTCTTCGCTTCGTTGGGATTAATCCCATCTTTTAACTTTAACCGAGCTTCGTCTCGAATTCTTCTTGCTTGAGCCAGTGAGGTTTCAGGATAGGTACCGATGCTGAAAATATTTTCTTTACCGTTAAAGCGGAACTTCATTCGCCAATACATACCGCCCGATGGTGTGACTTCTAAGTACATACCTTTCTCATCGGAATAACGAGCTTTTTTTTCTAGGGGTTTAAGCTTTCGTACTTTTGCATCTGTAAGCATTTTGAAGTTCCACAGAAATTGGGGGTATAAAAATTGAGGGTATAAATACGTACCCCCATTTATACCCCTAACTCGAACAGGGTTTCAATAGATGTTGTTAGATAACATAAGACAAAAAAAAGACCTAAACCATTGTGGTTTAAGTCTTTTAAGATCCCATAAGACATCATGGGAATGATATTTGGCGGTGAGAGAGGGATTCGAACCCTCGATACGCTATAAACGTATACACACTTTCCAGGCGTGCTCCTTCAGCCACTCGGACACCTCACCATGGCCGTGGATGATATAGAAAAAAAGCCAGTCTGCCAAGCTTGAAACAATTGATTTGCGGAAAAACTTTGAACGCAGTGCTATGATTCGCAAAAATGCTTGTTAAAAACGAAGACAATTTATGCAAAGCACTGCACAAAAGGCAGCTCTTCCGGTCATTACGCTGGCTGCGCTTGGAGTAGTTTTTGGAGATATTGGGACCAGTCCGCTGTATGCACTGCGCCAATGCTTCCTCACTGCACATCTCGCCATTAGCGAAGCTTCAGTACTCGGCATCCTGTCCCTGATTTTCTGGTGCATGATGCTGACCATCAGTTTTAAATACGTCACCATCATCATGCGTGCTGACAACAATGGTGAAGGCGGGATCATGTCACTGCTGGCATTGAACCTGCGTACCACACGCATTTCCGATCAAAAGAAAATTTTCCTGATCGCCTTGGGCTTTATCGGGGCATCACTATTTTTTGGTGACGGAATTATTACTCCGGCAATCTCTGTGCTCTCAGCCATCGAAGGCCTGAGTATTGCGACACCCATTTTCAATCAATGGCTGGTGCCGTTATCGATCGGAATTCTGGCTGGACTGTTTATAATTCAGCGACATGGTACGGCGACGATGGGCAAGTTCTTCGGGCCTTTAACCCTGCTCTGGTTTCTGTCCATTGGTGGCTTTGGTTTATGGAGCATTATCCAGACCCCATTTGTACTCTGGATGGTAAACCCTTACTGGGCCTATCACTTTGTGGTTGATCAGCCTTATGTGGCTTTTCTGACCATGGGGGCGGTGATCCTGACCATGACCGGCGGTGAAGCAATTTATGCCGATATGGGGCATTTTGGCCGTCTGCCGATTCGTCTGGCCTGGTTCATTATTGTCTTGCCGTGTCTATTGCTGAATTATGCCGGGCAAGGAGCATTGTTGCTGCGTAATCCTGAAGCACTAGAGAACCCTTTTTATATGCTGTTACCTGAGTGGGCCTTGTTCCCGATGATTGGACTGGCAACGGCAGCAGCGGTAATTGCTTCACAGGCGGTTATTACCGGGGTGTTTTCTATGGTCAATCAGGCCATTCAGTTGCGTTATTTGCCGCGCCTGTCAGTCAAGCATACTTCGGCAGTGGAGCGCGGTCAGATTTATCTGCCTTTCATTAACTGGATGCTGTTTATCTCGGTCCTGATCCTGATTTTACTGTTTGAAAATAGTGCCAGTCTGGCCAGTGCCTATGGTGTTGCAGTGACCATGACCATGCTCTGCGGCACAATTCTGATCTCAATTCTGGCGTATGGCTTCTGGCGTTGGCCGGTATGGAAAGTGGCTTTATTTGCTGTGCCATTTTTGGCACTGGATTTGATCTTTGTTGCTTCAACTTCCTTAAAAATCGCTTCAGGAGGTTGGGTACCAATTCTGATTGGTGCAGTACTGTTTACAATTCTCATGACCTGGAAAGACGGGCGTGCTTTGGTGCTGACACGGCTTGAGCAGGATGCTTTACCGATAGACTTATTTATTAAAAGCATCTCGATGGGGGACGGCACCAAGTTTGTACCAGGGGATGCTGTTTTCCTGACGGGTACACCCAATATTGTGCCACATGCCATGCTACATAATATTAAGCATAACAAAGTCTTACATGAAAGAAATATCATGCTCACGGTAATTACCCGCGACATTCCTTTTGTCGACAGACAAGATCGGATTGAGGTAGAAAAACTGAGTGAACACTTTTACCGGGTATTTATCTATTACGGTTTTAAGGATCAGCCGAATATTCCGGATGCGTTACAACAGGCCTATGAGCAATGGAATTTTGAATATGACCTAATGCAGATCAGTTTCTTTATTTCACGTGAACGGATTATGCATACTGTGGGTGAGGGCATGGCACCCTGGCGGGAAAAGCTGTTTATTTCCATGCAGCGTAATACCAGTCCGGTCAGCGATTTTTATCAGATTCCAACCAACCGTGTAGTCGAGCTGGGCACCCAGATCCAGATCTAAGTAAGATGAGAAATCAAAAAAACCAGAGCCATACTCTGGTTTTTTTATACAGAAAACAATAAACCGGCGAGTTTGGTTTATTGCTCAAGCTCTACCGCAGCTGGCATTTCAGGTGCCGCATTCAAAGGTTCTTCCATCTGTACTGGCTCTGCATCCGATTGCACCGCAACTTCAGCCTGTTCATTGCTTACCTCTGCTTCAATCACAGCGGCTTGCTGTTCTTCCTGTGCTGGTTGTGGTTGAGGCGCAGCCATAGACATGTTTGCCTCTACACCTGCCTCATTCATGCCAGGTTCTACCATAGCTGGTTGAGGAACAGTACCTGAATTTGGTGCCTGAGTCATTGCTGGATCATTAGACATTGGGGCGGGTGTATTTGGCATTGCGGGCTGTGGTGCCACTGTACGCGGGTCAACTAGGCGGATCTGGCCCGAATTTACCAAACTTTCTAAAGAGCCTTCCTGGCCATTCACTTTTGTACTGATTTTAGCTTTAGAGAGGCTTTCAAGTGTTTCACCCGATTGAATGGTGGGTTCGGCAAATGCCCCTACGCTCATCACACTTGTAAATAATCCTAAACTTAATATTTTAGAGAATTTGGAATTCATAATTAACACCATTACTAATAATTGTACGAATTGGATAGGCGCTTAGCTTTACATACTCAGTCTATGAGGCCAAACAAAGCTACGTAAACACCGTGAAAATTCATTTAAAAAGAAATAAAAACCAGACAGTTTGTTACAACGAATGCGGTTTATACACAGTTATTGTTTATTTAGTAAACGAATAGTGGAGCCAAGATATACTTCGCTTATACAGCTTGTTAAGCTCAATTAAAGTCGGTGTTGATCTAAAAAGTACGTGTAAGAATGGCCAAGAAGCAGCGTAAATCCAAAAATTCATTTTTTCAGTTTTTAAATGATAATAGTATTAAAGTCATTCTGGGTGTAGTGGCTTCGAGCAGCTTCGCCATCGCTTTTGGTCAAGAAAAAATCAGTCAATGGGTATCACTGTCATCCTCTACCGATTCTGCCTGCCTGAACCAGTTTTACCGTGATGTACCCCCTTACCTGATGAGAGAGAGCCTGAAAAAAGACAGTTATTCACTGTGTTTTAATGGCTTTAATGTAGAGTATTCCGGAGTATCCAAGACCCCGCTCTGGGTGGCAGAAGCTTTAACGCCGGCACGCTTAAGCAAGAAAATTCCTCGTGAAGACAGTTTTCATGAAGAAGAGCGGGTTAGTGCGAAACATCGTGCCACATTGGCGGATTATCGCGGGTCGGGCTATGACCGGGGGCATATGGCACCCAATGCTGACATGCCGACTAAAGCGGCACAGTTTGACAGTTTTTCCTTGGCCAATATGGTGCCGCAGGCGCCCAAGAACAATCAGCAGGTCTGGCGTGAGCTGGAAGAGGCTACCCGTGCGATTGTGACCAAGCAAAAGCAGGATGTCTATGTCATCACCGGTCCGGTATTTGCAGGGAAAAAACTCAAAACCATCGGCAATGGTGTAATCGTGCCGACTGCGGTCTATAAAGCAGTTTATATGCCGAAAACCGGTGCCATTGGTGCCTACTATGCTCCGAATGATAATTCACTCAAAGTACGTATAGTCAGTGTCTGTTATCTGGAAGAACAGTTGGGAATTAACCTGTTCCCGCAGCTCACTGAAGAGCAGAAGCGCAATACTTATCGCCTGCCATTGACAGCCAAGGCAGTAAAAGCCAACCAGAAAATTGAATATTCGAACTGGGATGCGGAAAGCCAGTGTGCCGAAGACGTTTCCAAAGAAAACCTGCAGGCGCTGCAACGCCAGTTCAAATTTGCCTCAAGCGGCTCGACCTCACCTGCAGCTGGCAGTGCGATGGATAGCGCAACGCAAGAGACTATCGTGAAACAGCTGATTGATGCCTTATTGCAATATATTTTGCAGCTGTTGAAATAAGTTTGCTGAAAAAACCGGAATTCAGGTAGCATCGATATCACAGCTTGATTAGAAAATAACAAAGACAGGTGAAAAGGATATGTTTAAAGCATTTGAAAATGGCAACGAATCCCATGCCATTCATGATCTGACTTTGGAAAATGATCTGGACTGCGTCAGCCTGTATGGTAACTTGCAGATCACCAAGGATCAGCAGGGGCTGAAAGTGGCCAAAGCCTTGCAGGCTTTTATCGATGATGTCGTGCAGCAGCTCGAGAACACACCTGACCTGCCAGAAAAAATTCAGCGTAATGACCTGGATGAAATTGAAAATCCATTTTTATAAAACGTGCAGCTCTGTTTTTCTGCACGTTCTAAGGGAAACATGCAGAAAATGAACTTATAAATTAGATAGAGATTTTTATATCTCTATCCCTGCAAGCACTAGTTTTTCTTTTCCAGCAGGGTCTTGTAAATCAATGCGCCAATAATGCCGCCAACTATCGGGGCAACCCAGAATAACCACAATTGACTCAATGCTGCAGTCTGTGCAAAAAGTGCTACACCTGTACTACGCGCAGGATTGACCGAAGTATTGGTCACGGGAATACTGATAAGGTGAATCAGGGTCAGGGCAAGACCGATGGCAATTGGCGCAAAGCCAACAGGTGCACGACGATCAGTAACTCCCATAATTACAATCAGAAAGATTGCAGTCAGTATAATCTCGATGATTAATGCCGACCCCATAGAATAATGGGCGGGCGAGAGTTCAGCAAAACCATTGCTGGCAAAAGCACCGGTACCGGTAAATCCTAGCTGACCTTGTACAATCACATACAGTAACCAGGCGGCCAGAATTGCACCAATCACCTGTGAGACGATATAGGGAAGCAGCTGTTTAGCTTCAAAACGTCCACCTGCCCATAAGCCCACACTGATCGCAGGATTAAAGTGTGCTCCCGAGATATGACCGAGGGCATAAGCCCCGGTGAGTACGGTTAAACCAAATGCCAAGGCGACGCCAGCGAAACCAATTCCCAGTTCCGGAAAAGCCGCTGCTAATATCGCGCTGCCGCAACCACCGAAGACCAGCCAGAACGTACCGATCAATTCTGCAATATATTTATCCATAGTGTATTCCTTTATTGTTTTTATTTGCTTTTTTTAAATTTTATATCAGTAAGCTGCAATAGGGAGAGCAGATTGCTGCTGTCTTTATTCGTGCCTGTCAGGGTTCACGACATTGAGATGCTTTCTAATCGCCATTGTTGTGGCGTCAGCTTGGTCCACTGCTTGAATGCCCGCTGAAAGGCACTCTGTTCAGAATAACCGAGTAACATTGCGGTTTCTTGCAAGCTCAAGTGTGGATCTTTCAGGTATTGCATGGCCATCATGCAGCGGATTTCCTGCATCCGTTGCTGGTAGGTTTTGCCCTGTTTCTGCAAATGGCGCTGTAACTGACGCACTGAAAAATTCATCTGCTCGGCAATATGCTCAATCTGGAACAGGTTTTTTTGCAGGCCAATCAGAATCGCCTGTTGCAGTTGCTGATCAATCAGGGTGGAGTGCGGGAATTTTTCTAACAGTGCGTTGGCCTGTTGCATCAACAGTTTCTGCAAGGTCTGGTCGCCCTGTTTCAGTGGCATGGAAAGTTCACTTACATGTACCAATACCTGATTTTTAGCTTGGGAAAAACGGACCTTACAGCGGAAATGCTGTTCATAAAGGGAAATTTTTTTGGGCATTGGATGCTGAAAATGTACTTCATATAACTGTACACCACGCGGATCCTGAACAATGGTCTTAATGAACTCGGTCATCAGTGCAATGGCGATTTCATCGGTCAATTGGGTATTCAAATTAAAAGGGACTTCGGCCCAGCCAATCGACACATAATCACCTTCCCACTGCAGCTGGAGTGGACCGCCATCATAGATCAGGCGATGATAATCATGATAGCGCATGAACGCCTCCCCCAAGGTTTCACTTGAGAGGGTCAGATAGCCAATGATCCCGAGATGTTTGACTTCTACCAGTTGGGCTATTTCCAGACCCAGAGCAGGTCGTTGCAGCTGTTGATCAAGTGTTGTTAACAGCTCACGCCACAGGACGAAATCGAAGCATTCGAGGTTTTGAATGGCCAATAATTTCTTAGGGACCTCAAGCTGTTTCAACTGATAATAGTCCAAAAGCAAATGTCCTAAACCCCCGTATACCGAGCCTACGTAGTCTTTTAGAACCAGCATTTTTAATTCTTTTATTTTGTCGTATTTTGTCAATCATATTGAATATTTTGGTCAATATCTAGTCCTTTATTTAGCCTATATTCAAAATAGACCAAGAGGTAAAAGATCATGTGGAAAGGTTTTCTGGTAGGACTCGTCGTTGCAAATGGGTTTGAATGGTTTGCGCATAAGTATGTATTGCATGGTGTTCACCGGCCGGGACAGAGCCGCTATAGTCCGGTGCCGGAAAGTATGCGCTCCCATTGGGAACATCACCGGGTTGTGCGCAAAACGGAATTTTCCGATTTCGGTTATGTAGAAGGACTGGATAACTGGCGTACCCGTAATGAAATAGCTTCACTGGCAGTCGTCGCGACCGTTTTTGGACTCAGTTTTTATCCTTTTTCCAAAGGCATGACACTGGCTACCCTATATAGTGCAGGCAACTATTATTATTTACATCGCCGGGCTCATCTGGAACCGGAATGGGCCAAAAAGAAATTGCCCTGGCATTATGATCATCATATGAATAGTAATCAGGATGCGAACTGGTGCGTCACCAAGCCCTGGTTTGATTATCTGCTCGGTACCCGGGTGGTTTCCTCGGCAGATTTGCAGGAACAGAATCCTTTAGGTTTGAGCTTGCCTGCACCGATCTCGAAAAAACTGAACCGCTGGGCAGAACAATATTTTCCGGTTAAATCGGCCGATGCTTCCACTAAAATGACGAAAAATACTGCAAAAAATACGGTAATGAAGCAGTTAAATACACAGGTTATGGAGTAAAACAGGGCTTTGTCGTGATTTGTCAATAAAATACGATTGTATTGTCAATATTGTCCTGCGGATTTCACTTATATTTGCTCCTGTCGGTGAGCAAAGCCTCATACTGATAATGTTTCTGGGTGTAATGAGTTATTTTGAATACCAAGTGCTGTAGTCTTATCTTGGTTTTATAAGGAGTCGTAAGACTCCTTTTTTTTGTCCCGTATTTGCTGTGTTGTTTTATTTAAGGCATAAAAAAAGAGTGTTTATAAAAACACTCTTTAATCAAATCATCATCTAAAACGGCTTAAAGGCGCATTTCAATCCCTTGGGCTGCCATATAGGCTTTGGCTTCCGGAATGGTATGCTGGCCAAAATGGAAAATTGAAGCTGCCAGTACCGCATCGGCACCACCATGAATAATGCCGTCCGCCAAATGCTGTAAATTACCCACACCGCCAGAAGCAATAGTCGGTACCGTGACGCGGTCATTAATCGCACGCATCAGGGCAATATCGTAACCGGCTTTGGTGCCATCGGCATCCATCGAAGTAATCAGTAACTCACCTGCGCCGAAGTCAGCCATTTTCACAGCCCATTCAATCGCATCAATCCCGGTTTCTTTACGGCCACCGTGGGTGAAAATTTCCCATTTGTGGTCGCCAGTTTTTTTTGCATCGATCGCCACCACGATACACTGTGCGCCAAAGCGCTGTGATGCTTCTTGCACAAACTCGGGATTATAAATGGCTGCCGAGTTAATACTGACTTTGTCTGCACCGGCATTGAGCAGTAAACGGATATCTTCAACTTTACGTACACCACCCCCGACAGTCAGAGGCACGAATACAGATTCGGCCATACGTTCCACGGTACGGTAAGTCGTGTCGCGTCCATGATGTGTAGCGGTAATATCAAGGAATGTAATTTCATCGGCACCTTGTTCATTATATCGGCGCGCCACTTCGACCGGGTCGCCCGCATCACGAATATCAAGGAACTGGACACCCTTGACCACGCGGCCGTTATCCACGTCCAGACAAGGAATAATACGTTTAGCTAGCATAAATTTTTCCAATTATTACAGCCGATTATGAAACTCACCCACGCAAGCGCTACACCTTGGCAGATGGAAACGGTATTCTAGCAAAATTATGTAAGTTTTTTCGCAGGTTTTCTATGTCGGTTTATACCACTTTGACTTTAAAGGAAGTTCAGGATTTTGCAGCGCCTTATGGTTTAAAGGCGATTGATCTGATTCCCATTCAAGGCGGTATTCAAAATACCAACTATTTTTTAGTCTGCGAAGACCAGCAATATGTGCTGACCGTATTTGAAGATATGGATGAACAGGCAGCAGGCGAACTGGTTCCGGTTCTGGAACATCTGGGGCAGGCTGGGTTGGCTGTTCCGGTGCCTTTATCGCATTCAGGCAAAGCGATTCACAGTATTAAAGATAAACCGGCACAAATTGCACCGCGCCTGATGGGTGAACATCCGATGCCCTCTACCATCGGACAAGTTGAAGCGATTGCAGTGGCTCAGGCGAAAATGCACGTGGCGTTACAAGACTTTAAACTGCAACGTAATTTCGTACGTGATCATGCATATTGGCTGGCAGTGTCTCAAGAGATCAAACCAAGCTTGAATCCGGCAGATAAAGTCTTGCTGGGTAAACTGTTAGGTTTATATGAGGCTTTAACGGCGGTATATCCGGACCGTCCACGCGGTTTTATTCATTCAGATCTGTTCCGTGACAATACTTTATTTGAAGGCGATCAGCTGAATGGTATTCTGGATTTTTATGAGTTGAATCAAGATGAATTCCTGTTTGACATCGCGATTACGTTAAATGATTTCTGTACTGAATATCCTGACGTGGTCCTTAATAAAGAAAAGGCCAATGCCTTTTTAAAAGCGTATGAAACCGTTCGTCCCTTAACTGAGGATGAAAAATCCTGTCTGGAACTTTATCTGGCCATGGCGGCTGGGCGTTTCTGGATGATGCGTCTGCAGGTGGCACAGCGTAATGCAGCACTGGGTCGGAATGGCGAAGATATTTTGCAAAAAAATCCGGACGAAATGCGTAATATGCTGATTGAACGCTTAAAATTCGTCACTGCTTAAACAATCAGATTAAAAAGGATAGGGGATATGCGCGATCAGGGACGCTTAGTGGAATGGTTTGATGAACAGGGGTATGGTTTCATTCAGCCCAGTGACCCCGCCAAAGATCGCGTATTTCTACATATCAAGGATTTTGCCAAGCCTGGCCCACGTCCAATCGTGGGCTGTGCGCTGGATTATCTGGTCGTTCTGGATGAACGTGGACGTTATCGCGCGCAGCAGGTGATGTACCTTAAAGCATCGCAAAGCAAAGGTTTGCAAGCCAAACTCAAGCCGTCCAAGCCGCAGCAGACACAGAAATTACAACCCATGCAAATTGCCTGTGTGGGTTATCTTCTGTTTCTGGTCGTTCTGACGCTGGCGGGTTTACTCAGTGGACTGGTCTTATTGCTGGTCAGCCTGATGAATGCACTGAGCTACTGGCTCTACGCACAAGACAAGGAAGCAGCACAGCTGGGTAATCGCCGTATTCCGGAAAATACCTTGCATCTGGTGGCCTTCTTGGGCGGCTGGCCGGCAGCCTGGCTGGCACAGCAGAAATTACGCCATAAAACACAAAAACAACCGTTCCGGCAGATATATTTTTGTACCATAGGCTTTAACATCATTTTGATTCTATGGCTGATTTCCCCATTCAATAGCTTAAATATCTAGGGGAAAATACGAGGAGGGGATGTGAACTATTCCATTGATAAAGACCCAAACCGCACACTGACTTTTGCATTATACATTTTATATATCGTGGCCATTTTTAGTGCTGGCCTGCTGGCTATCGTAGCCCTCATCATTAACTATGTAAAACGGCGCGATGTACGTGGTTCCATCTTTGAAAGCCACTTTACCTGGCAGATCCGCAGTTTCTGGTGGTATCTGTTCTGGAATATTATTGCTTTTGTTCCCTTCCTGTTCCTGTTCTTTACTCATGAAGATCCCGATCTATTTGCCGGCGTAACCTTTGGTGCTTCCGCTTTCTGTTTGATTGTCATTTTTGTTTCCTGGATCTGGATTGTCTATCGGGCGATCCGCGGTATCATGCGTTTAAATGACAACAAGCCGATGTATAACAAATAATTTTAGCCGTATTTCCCCAGAGAAAAAATCCCCCTTTTAAGGGGGATTTAGTGGAATTAAGAAAGATCTTGCTTTAATTCTTCTGTTGGTTCTTTTCTTAAAAACTTTGGTTTCCATTCACTGACAATCACGCCAAGCACCACCATCAATCCACCGACTAGCGCGAGCGCAGGTAGACGTTCTCCGGCCAGACGACCAAACAGGGCTGCCCATACCGGTTCGCCGGCATAGATAATCGCTGCCTGCGAAGGATTGACCATGCGCTGCGCCCAGTTCATCACCAGTTGAATCAAGGCACTGGCAATACCTAAACCGACTAAAATTCCTGCCAGATGCCAGTGAAATTCGGGTAGCTGAGATTCACCTAAAACGGGTGCGATCATAAAACAGAACAATGATGCAAAAATCAGTTGCAGCACTGTAACCCGGCGTACATTGACCCGTTCAGCAAAATGGCTGATGAAAATAATCTCCAGTGCAATTGCAATCGAACCAAGCAACGTCAGGGTTTGCCCGAAACTGAGCTGAATTGCAGCAAAGCCATTGCCTGTCAAAAATACCAGACCGGTAAAGGCAAACAGCGCTCCGATCCAGGTCATCACCTGTGGTTTTTTAGCAAACAATAGCCAGAGCAGGATCGGGACCAGCGGCACATACAAGGCGGTTAAAAAAGCCGATTCACTGCTGCTAATGGTCTGTAAACCCACTGTTTGGGTGCCATAACCAATGGAAATCATAAATCCAATCACCGCGCCGGCGAACGCCTCTTTCAGGTTCATGCCTTTTAGCGACTTCAGTGAAATCAGGGTGACGGCAAGCGCTGCTGCAGCAAAGCGCAGACCGACAAATATCATCGGACTGCTAAAATTCAGCCCGTATTGCACAGTAATAAAACTGCCACCCCAGATTAAAGTAATCAGGATTAAGGCAAACTGCGGTAATTTGGCTGTCAGGGAGGCTGAGCGGGAGGCGGAAATGATTGTAAACATGCGAGGAGATCAGAAAATTAAAAAATAAAAAAGAGGTCCGAAGACCTCTTTTACAGCAGGCTTAATTATAGCGCCTGTTGCTCATCTAGCAATAACTGTGCTTCACGTAAACTTAAGGTACCTTCGTAAATTGCACGACCGGTAATTGCGCCTAAAATACCCGGTTGGTCTTTCAGGTTACGTACGTCATCCAGATTGGTCACGCCACCTGAAGCAATCACAGGCAGGCCTGAATATTGTGCCAGGTTTACGGTCTGTTCAATGTTTACACCCTGCATCATGCCATCACGCGCGATATCCGTATAGACAATGCTCGACACGCCAGCATCGGCAAAACGTTTCGCCAGGTCAGTAGCTTTGACATCAGTCACATTGGCCCAGCCATCTGTTGCCACCATGCCATTCATGGCATCAATACCCACAATAATGTGGCCGGCAAATTTTTGACATGCTTCTTCAACAAATTCAGGATTCTGAACTGCTTTGGTGCCAATAATCACAAAAGAAACACCAGCTTGCAGATAATGCTCGATGGTTTCCAGAGAACGGATACCACCACCAATCTGGATCGGCAAGTCAGGCTGGGATTTGACAATGGCTTCAACCACTGGCTTATGGATTGGCGTACCTGCGAAAGCACCGTTTAAATCTACCAGATGCAAGCGGCGAGCGCCTTCATTTACCCAATGCTGTGCTGTTGCGACCGGATCGTCTGAAAATACGGTATCGTCTTCCATACGACCTTGTTTTAAACGGACACATTTGCCATCTTTCAGGTCAATTGCAGGAATGATCAGCATGCTTTCGCTCCTTGCTCAATCTTTAGAATGAATTTCAGTGGCTTCATCTTAGCAAATAAAGTCGAAATTTCTAACTCTTAAACGGTATGAATAAAGAAAACCTGTACACAGACAGGTAGGAGTTAGGTAATTTATTTTAATGGCATTAATGAGTCTGCGAGTGAATGGAGATCAGATCTTTATAGTAGGTCGCGTATCGAACTGAGCATCAGTCAAAATGGTAAAAAGACATTGCTGTTGAAACTCCGTTTCCGACCTTGCTCATCCTAGCTTTCATTCGTATATCAAGCAATATCGAAGTCATCCTTGTCATGCCAGACGCAATACGTGGCTCAAGTGCTTAAGCCGTCGATGAGGGGCGGATTCTCAATTTCAGTGACGTATTGGGAATCTCTTTGGGTAAAAGACCTCGCTGCAACAATTCTTCAAATACCAGCACGGGCGCATAGGCATCTGCTGCTGCATAATCAATTTGTGCCGGGCTGAGCTTCTTGCTGGCCCAGTTCGAGGTACTAATCCGTTTGGATTTAGGAAAATTTACTTGAAATAGCAAAGCCATGGCATTTTTTAATCCGACCGGATTGTTTAAACCAAAAGCTTTAAAACATTTGGACAGTTCGACCACACTGTTGAGTTCAATGCCTTTTTTACGGAACAGATGCGCATCATTTTTCAGGCCAAAACCGACCTTGATCTGGTCTCGACTGGCAAAGATCGGTTTAAGAAAATCCCAGATCGAATCATTCATTTGAAATAAATAGGCTTTGTGCAAAGTCGCTAGCTGAATCAGATGTGGCCCGGTAGAGACTTCACCGACTTTAAAGGTGGGCTTGGATTCAGAATCGAAACCCAGGACGGCACAGCTTTTTAGCTCCTGTTCAAGGGCATGACATTGTTCCAGACGATTAATCACCTGAATCTGTTGCATTGGAAGATTTTTAAATACAAGAAAAGTCTGAATTTGTTCCTTGCTTGGTAAAGTATCCAGCAGCTGTTGCATAAGCTTCAATCATTAAATGAATGCATTCAGCTTAATCACTTTTGCTGTTCTAGGCAAAAATAAAGCCCATGAAGAATGGGCTTTATGCAAAATTTAACAAGGATTAATCAGTGTGATAGCTACTCTGTTCCATCTGCGCCTGTTGAGCCTGAGTCACATAGTCTTGATATGCCGGAAGCGCAATTGCAGCCAGAATAGCTAAAGGGAAAATTAAAAAATAGAGCCAGCCTAAAACCTTTTCCCATGTTCGGGTGCTACGTCGAGGGCCATATTGGTTGGGACGGTCATCCCCTTTAGCAAAAATTAAGTAAAGGATAAAAATCAGATTGACCAGCGGAATGAGGACAAGTAAGGATAACCATCCTGTGTGATTACGGTCATGTAGACGGCGAATAGTAAAAACAAAACTAAAATACAGCATGACCAAGTAAGCGAGTCCGATGAGAACAGTTGCAACCATGGATGAGCCTGCCAGAGTAGAGCTATCCATAAATAGGCCAGGTGAAAAAGCTGCAATCATCCCAATGATGATCAGGAGCGAAAAGGTCATTAGCATGTTCCAGCCGAGATAAGACAAGCGGCCAAAACGACCATTTGGGCTTAAAGCTGATCCATTGCTTGGATAGTGTGGATTCATTATTGTATTTCCCCTGAGTTTAATTATTTTTAAATATAAAGAGTTACTTCAAAATCATAACAATTTTAATGGCTAAAAAATAGTCAGAATTCTAGCAGTGAACTAATCTAAATGAATAAAAAAGCCCGCAGATGCGAGCTTTTTAGAAACTTTAAAAATCCTGAGATTAGATCTTCCAATCCACAAAGTTTTTCAATAACTGTAAACCGGCGGTATGGCTCTTTTCCGGATGGAACTGGGTCGCAAACAGGTTTTCTTTATGAATTGCGGTACAGAACTCGATGCCATAGGTACAAGTCGCTGCCACCAGGTCTGAATCTTGTGGTTCTACATAGTAACTGTGCACAAAGTAAAAACGCGCGTCCTGTTCGATATTGTTCCACATCGGATGGTCAGGATCAGCCTGATGCACCTGGTTCCAGCCCATATGCGGCACTTTTAAGCCCGCCATTTCCGGAAAATGCTTGACTGCGCCTTCAAAAATACCCAGTGCCTCTGCACCGCCATTCTCTTCGGAATGTTGCATCAAGGCTTGCATACCCACACAAATGGCCAGTACCGGCTTGTTAAATACGGCGTTGCGTACCACTTCATCAATCCCGGCTTCGTGTATACCTTGCATGCAGTCACGCATCGCGCCTACGCCCGGAAAGACAATCTTGTCTGCTTGTGCAATCAGTTTTGGATCATTGGTCACATCAACCGTGGCACCGACATGTTCTAATGCTTTTGCCGCAGAGTGCAAATTTCCCATGCCATAATCAAGAAGGGCAATACGGGTCATTACAGCGTACCTTTGGTTGAAGCTACCGTATTGGCAGCACGTGGATCGACTTCACAGGCCATACGCAGTGCACGCGCAAATGCTTTAAATACGCTTTCGATCTGGTGATGGCTGTTTTTGCCCTTCAGGTTGTCGATATGCACGGTCATCAGCGAGTGGTTCACAAAGCCCTGGAAGAATTCAGAGAACAGGTCTACATCAAAACGGCCGATCATGGCACGGGTAAATGGAATATCCATAAATAGGCCCGGACGACCCGACAGATCGACCACGACACGGCTTAAAGATTCATCAAGTGGCGCATAGAAATGGCCATAGCGTTTCAAACCTTTTTTATCACCCAGCGCTTGCGCGAAAGCCTGACCCAGCGTAATACCGCAGTCTTCTACAGTATGATGGTCGTCAATTTCCAGATCGCCCTCACAATGAATATCAATATCAAACAGGCCATGCCGCTTGATTTGATCAATCATATGATCTAAAAAGGGAATACCCGTGTTTAAGGTGCCTTGACCAGTACCGTCGAGATTCAAACGAACTCGAATTTTGGTTTCGTTGGTATTTCTTACCACTTCACTGATACGATCTGTCATAGACACGTTCCTCAAATACGTCAAAATGATTGATGTAGAAAATATTTTCGCCGTGACGAAGTCACCGCATATTAGATTGCTCAGGAGGGTTTATCAATGCCTATCACCGTACATGCTTATACTTCTTTAGAAAATGACGAAGTGCGCAGCCAGCTTGAGCGACTGTATGACACGAGCCCGGAATTTAGCGACGGGTCAGATGCCATGGAACAACTAGAGCAAAACCTTGCACAGTATACCTCAGTTTATAGCGCAGAATTTAATAGCAAAATTATTGGGGCAATCTGGTGCACCGGGCAGGGCGAAAGCCGGATTCTGGAAAATATCGTGGTACATCCGGCCAACCGTGGTCGTGGTGTGGCAGAAAGGCTGGTCAGTGAAGTCTGTCGCATGGAAGAAGATAAAGGCGTGAAAAATTTTGTACCGGGCTGTGGGGCCATTCATCGTTGTCTGGCCAATCTGGAAAAGATATAAAGATAGCGCAGTCAAAAGCAGCCTTAAGGCTGCTTTTTTATGTAAGCAAGCGTCTAGATCTGTTTGAATTGCTAAGGTCTTTGGTAAAAACTGTTTGAATTGTGACTCAAATTGACCCGAGTTGATGGAAAAGTAAACATTTGATGAAAATTATTCTCTCCGCTCTTGACGATTTATAATGGAGACTGTTTAATACGCGACATCGGCGTGATAGCTCAGTAGGTAGAGCAACGGATTGAAAATCCGTGTGTCCCCAGTTCGATCCTGGGTCTCGCCACCATATTTTAAAACGATTTAAAAGTTTTCAATCCCTGATCCCATCAGGGATTTTTTTTAGGCCAAAAATCAGGTACTCAAATATTTTTTTCATAATTTTGATTGACTAATGAAGCCAGATACGGCTTAATACACCGCATCGGCGTGATAGCTCAGTAGGTAGAGCAACGGATTGAAAATCCGTGTGTCCCCAGTTCGATCCTGGGTCTCGCCACCATATTCAAAAAAATCCTCAAACCATGTTTGGGGATTTTTTTTGTCCGGACTAAAGTCATATCAAGATTTTTCCTAATTTTTCAATCTTTTTAATTGCTTCCTTTTTTAGTTTAAGCTGTTTTTATTTGTCATTTACCGTTTATCAAACTTAACAATAGGCACTGGTATTATTTGTAAGCTTTCAGTCAGATGCTTTCCCTTTTCCAAACGAGGGTGAATATGATGAATCTTCTGAAACCCATAATACGAAGCCTGATAGCCACCTGTATGACTTTGACTTTACCGTTATTAGGTCATGCTGGCTCTACGGGTGAATCTGATTCCGTGATACTGCCTACGCTTACCGTAATGGCAGAACCTGAACTGCGTGCGGTGATTGAAGTTGTGCCTTACCAGGAAGATGCAGCTCAACAACAGGCCTTGCAAATGCGTCTGATGGAAATTGAACGTGATATCCAGTCTTATAGCGTCGATGCTGATTTTGTCGCAAATATTGATGTCATGCGTGCACCTGCTCCTCCAGATCTGGACAGCCTGCCTATGATCTTCCAGGAATATGTGCTGGCTGTAGCACAGGGCTTATTGTCTTCAGATCCACGAAATGGGCTGTATGTGGTGTTGCAACCTTTTGGTATTAACCGCGATGCCACCACCGTCCAGATTGCCCGTGAGCAGTTTAATTCCTACCGGAACCAGCTTAATCTTTCACTGCCATCTCCTTCCAGGTAAGCCGTGCCCGGCATTGGACTTTACTAGTTGCGGGCTTGTGTAGCAGCAACTAAAGATCAAAAACAAGCAGGAAGTTGAAATAAATTTCCTGCCAGATCGGTGTTATATCTTCATAGGTAAGTATTGCTGGAAAAATTGAACATCTTGAATTGTGTCTAAAAAATAAGCATAGTGGATAGGAATCTACAAGATCTGATGGATAGAACTGGAGCGTGTACATGCCGCGTGTTTTTATGATTTTAGCTGCTGTGACACTGGCAATTTTTATTGGGCTGTTTTATCAGCATTCTGTCCAGCAAAAACATCAGGCCGAGCTGCTGGAATATGAAACCGTACTAGAAGAAAAAACTGAAAGTATTGCACAGCAGGCACAGGACTGGTCTAAACCGATTCAGATCGAGCTGGAAGATGACCGTCTGGAGGGCGACTATGCCATTATGGCTGAATTCATGCTGGGGCAATTGCGTGACAGTGCCGAGGAACGTAATCAGTATCTACGGGATCTAAAAGCGGCCAACTGGCAGAATTTTCTGGATATTAACCGCTTGGCCAAGGACCAGACCCAAGATTATAAAGAAACTGAAGCCATGCTTAAGCAAGTCCATCAAATTATGGACAGCTATCAGCAGAAAATCCAGCAACGTGATGCTGAGCTGATCGACAAGGCACAGCAACTGGATATTAAAAACCGTTATCGCCAGCAACTAACCCAGAATCTGAAAGATAGTCAGCAAAATAGTAATGCACATGTCATTTTCGAAATCGAAAAACAGAATTTAGCCAAGGCAGATGCTTTATTTGCAGTCTTAAAAAAGTATAAATGGCAAAAGAAAAATAACATGTTTATGTTCTATGACGATAAAGCGGTGAAAGAGTTTAATGCGCTGTACAAGGAAATTCTGGACCTGAACAAGCAGATGCAACAAGTCGCGAGCGCTAACCAGAAAGCAGTAGAAAACAAGTTATGACCTGTCTTGGATGGTCGGCCAGATTACTGTCATCCACTGCTCAATACGGGTTACTGAATTGAAGCTGTCAAATCCAGGCAGCTTTTTTTATTTTCTGGATAGTCCTCATCTTGCTATTGTATGGACACAGCGTACATAAGCATGATTTTAATTCCGGCATCAACAGTCTATGCTCGAAAGTAACAGCCGCTGCTTAAACAATAAAAGGTGGCATATGGGTTAAGTGGAGGGAAGTCAATCATGCAAGAACTGAAATGTTATAAGGAGTTTCCGGTCTGGACACAGCAGAGTATTCCTCAGGGTTTCAAAAATAAGCACAATACCAAAGTAGGCACCTGGGCAAAACTGACCGTCTTAAAAGGTAAGGTACATTTTGCCATGCTGGACCAATCTGGCGAGGTGCAATCCGAGCATGTGTTTACTCCAGAGCAGCAACCGCCATTTATTGAGCCTGAGGTATGGCACAAAATTGTCTCTGCCAGTGAGGATGCCGAATGCCAGCTGCGTTTTTATTGCCGGCCTGATGATTATTTCAGCAAGAAATATCATTTGAATCCTACCCATTCTGAAGTACTGGCCGCCATGCCCTATTTAAAGGGTGGTCGTGCCCTGGATATCGGCTGTGGTACAGGACGTAATGCGCTTTATTTAAGCCAGAACGGCTTTAAAGTAGATGCCTGGGATGTCAATGAAAACAGTTTGCAAACCTTAAGACAAATTGTGCAGACGGAGCAAATTGAGCACATCCAGGCGCAGCGTCGCGATCTCAACACGGATACCAGTATTACAGGCCAATATGACTTTATCTACTGTACTGTAGTGATGATGTTCCTTGAGGCAAAAACCATTCCGCCGCTGATTGCACAGATGCAGCAGGCGACAGTTCCGGGTGGTTATAACCTGATTGTCTGTGCCATGGATACAGACGATATTCCGGCACAGCCAGACTTTCCATTTAGTTTTAAACTGGGTCAGTTAAGCGAGTTGTACGAAGGATGGAAGCTGATCAAATACAATGAGAATGTTGGCGAACTGCATCGGGTGGATGAACAGGGTCATCGGATTAAACAGCACTTTGCCACCATGCTAGCGCAGAAGGTTGAATAGAAGATTGAGGATTTTTTTAAATTCCTGAATTAAATCATCCAAAACGAAAAAAGATGTCAGGCTGACATCTTTTTTATGCTTAAAAAATCTTAAGCTGATTTTTTAAACCAAGAGAACCAGCCTTTTTTCTCAGCTTTTGCTTCTGCTTTTTCAGCAGTCGCGTCTTTGGTTTCTACTGCTTCAGTTTTCGCAGCTTCAACGTGTTGTTCTGCTGTAGCTTGAGCTGTTTCTACTTGAGTCGTTGCTTCTGTTTTTACTGCTTCAGCTTTAGTTTCAGCCGCTTGTTGAGTTGCAGCAACAGTCGCTTGAGAAGCTTCAACTTTTGCTTGTACAGGTGCAGCAGTTTCTTTAGCGACAGTTTGGGTTGTTTTGGTTACAACAGTTGCTGGTGTAACTTGAGCTTCAGTTGCCATTGCAGATGCAGAAGTCGCTAAGATTGCAGTCGCGATCATTGTTTTAAGCATGTTCATATAAATCCTTTTAAGGAAATAGGAAAAAAGAGGCTTGATCATACATATATAAAATTTAAGTGATTCATAAATAGGATTTTATTGGTTGATTATTCAACTGAAATTACAAAGGGATAACATTGCTTAGAAAGGTACAAGTTCAAAAGAACTTGATAAGTTGGTTCAGGTACATTTCGGTGGCCTCCGAAATAATTCATACGGCTTAAGTTATTTTTATAAAACCAATTAGAAATCATAGCTAGCTTATAGCACTGATAATTTAGAATTTCTTTTAATAAAAAACCCCGCACTAAGCGGGGTTTCTTTTATCGAGGTATTTAAAAATTAAACACGTTCGATCACTGTTGCAATACCTTGGCCAAGGCCGATACACATCGTCGCAAGACCGATTTGCGTATCTTGTTGTTCCATTACGTTTAACAACGTTGTTGTGATACGCGCACCAGAACAACCCAATGGGTGACCCAATGCAATCGCGCCACCGTTTAAGTTTACGATGTCTTGCTTGTCATACAGACCTAAACCTTTAAGAACAGACAAGCCTTGTGCCGCAAATGCTTCGTTTAACTCAACCGTTTGCATGTCTTCAATTTTAAGACCAGCACGTTTAAGTGCTTTGTGTGTTGCTGGAACCGGACCGTAACCCATGATCGCAGCATCACAACCTGCAACTGCCATAGAGCGAATCACAGCACGTGGTTTAAGACCTAAAGCTTGAGCACGTTCAGCAGACATCAGCAGCATGGCAGATGCACCGTCAGACAAGGCTGAAGAGGTTGCTGCAGTCACTGTACCGCCTTTCGGATCAAAGACTGGGCGTAAAGCACGGAAGGTTTCGATATTGGCATCCGGACGGATCACTTCATCGATATCACACAGCATTTTGTAGCCATCTGCATTGTGACCTTCAATACCAACAATCTCGTTCTCGAACAGACCATTTTCAGTCGCAGCCCAGGCACGGCGGTGAGATTCCACACCAAACGCATCCTGTTCTTCACGGGTAATGCCGTTCATACGACCCAACATTTCAGCAGTCAGACCCATCATGTTCGACGCCTTAGCATAATGCTTAGACGCTTCAGGGTTCAGGTCGATACCGTGCATCATGCCAACATGGCCCATGTGCTCAACACCACCGATGATGAAGATATCACCCTGGTTCGTCGCAATTTGCGCAGCCGCAGTGTGAATCGCCTGCATAGACGAACCACAAAGACGGTTTACCGTTTGACCTGCAACAGTCTTCGGCAAGTCTGCCAGTAATGCGATATTACGGGCAATATTCATACCTTGTTCTAGGGTTTGGTTCACACAGCCCCAGATGACGTCTTCAACTTCATTCGGGTCGAATTCGTTACGTACCAACAGGGCACGGACAAGCTCAGCAGACATTGAGTCGGCACGTACATTGCGGAACATGCCGTTTTTGGATTTACCCATTGCTGAACGCACGCCATCAACGATGACAACGTCACGTGGATTTAAAGTAGCCATTCACGTTGCTCCTTAACCGTAGAATTTTTTGTTGTTAGCAGCCATTTCACGCAACATTTCTGGCGCTTCATAAGCTTTACCAAGGTGTGCATATTTATTGCAAAGTGCCACATACTCAGCTACACCGGTTTGATCGATGTAACGGCATGGACCACCACGGAATGGAGGGAAACCAACACCCATGATCATTGCCATATCTGCTTCAGCAGGTGTTGCCACGATATTGTCTTCCAGGCAGCGAACAGTTTCATTACAGAAAGCCAGCATCATACGGTCAATGATTTCCTGAGCGTCAAACTCACGTTTTTCCGCAGTTGCAACAGATGCCACAAGCTCATATGCAGTTGGATCAACCACTTTGGCTTTTTTGCCTTTACGGTCAAGTTCATACTTGTAGAAACCAACGTCGTTCTTCTGACCAAGACGGTTGTTTTCATACATCACCTGGATCGAACCTTTGTAATCAGGTTTCATGCGATCCGGGAAGCCTTCAGCCATGACTTCTGCACCATGCACGCCCGTGTCGATACCGACAACGTCCATCAAGTAGGCAGGACCCATTGGCCAGCCGAATTTTTCCATGACTTTGTCGATTTGCTGGAAGTCAGCACCATCTTTAAGTAACAGGTCAAATGCACCGAAGTAAGGGAACAGTACGCGGTTCACCAGGAAGCCCGGGCAGTCATTGACCACGATTGGCGTTTTACCCATTTTCTGTGCAAGCACGACAGTCGTTGCAATCGCTTCAGCAGAAGTTTTCTCGCCACGAATCACTTCAACCAGTGGCATCATGTGTACCGGGTTAAAGAAGTGCATGCCCACGAAGTTTTCAGGACGTTCCAGATTTTCAGCCAGACGCGTGATTGAAATCGTCGAGGTGTTAGACGCAATAATAGTGTTGTCACGTACTTTAGATTCAGTTTCTTTCAGTACGATGCCTTTGACTTTCGGGTTCTCAGTCACTGCTTCGATCACGATGTCAACTTCTTTAAACTCGTCATAGCTTAAAGTAGGACGGATGCGAGCAAGGGTTTCACCCATTTGTGCCGGTTTCATTTTCTTGCGTTCAACCTGCTTGGTCAGCAGTTTGTTCGCTTCAGACATACCCAAGGCAAGTTGCGGGTTACCGATGTCTTTCATGATGATCGGCGTGCCTTTGCTTGCTGCCTGGTAAGCAATACCGCCACCCATGATACCTGCGCCGAGAACGGCCGCCTGGTTCACGGGATGTGCACCTTGTTCATATTTCTTGGAAGTTTTCTTCACCACCTGGTCGTTCAGGAACAAACCGATTAATGCACCTGCCTGTGGTGTGACTGCGGCTTTAGCAAAACCTTCAGCTTCAGCTTTTAGCGCGTCATCACGATGCAGGCTAGCACCTGCTTGTAATGAATCCAGTAGTAATTTTGGCGCAGGATATTGAGCCGGGTTGGCTTTGGCCAGCACCATACCTTTAGATGAATTAAACGCCATCATCTGTTCGATCGGGCTCAGTCTAACCGGATCAAGTTTTTCCTGACGCTTGTTTTGCCAGTCTAAACGGCCATGAATGGCCTGTTTCACCAGGTCAATCGCAGCATCTTTTAGCTTGTCAGCAGATACGACAGCATCGACTGCGCCATCTTTCAATGCAGCAGCAGGTTTTTTAGGATTGGCCATTGCCATCCATTCCACCGCATTGTCGATACCGATCAGACGGCTTAAACGTACTGTACCACCGAAGCCCGGGAAGATACCCAGCTTGATTTCAGGCAGGCCTACTTGCGCTTGTTCTGACATGACACGGTAGTCACATACCAGGCACATTTCGAAACCGCCACCCAGTGCCATGCCGTTAATGGCCGCCACTTTAGGAATGTCGAGGTCTTCGAAGCTGTTAAAAATTTCATGTACTGGCATTGCCCAGTCAACAATCGCTTGTTCACCCTGAGCAAAGTTGTCGCCGAATTCAGTGATATCAGCACCTACAATAAATGTAGATTTACCTGAAGTAACGATTAAACCCTGAATGTCTGCTGCGGAAACTGCGTCAATCGCAGCCTTGAAATCTTCAATCGTTGCACGGTTGAATTTGTTAACGGACTCACCTTGTAAGTCAAAGCGGAATTCTGCAATCCCGTCCTCAAGCATTTGGACGGTAATGGCATTGCCAGCGTGGATCATGCCCTGATCTCCTTTATTTTGGAGGACTTCTAAGTTGATGTTGTGAAGCAAGTGCGCATGTCCCGCGCACTTTTTGACTTCGCTAATCTTACGATAACTATATCCAAAAAGAACATAACAAGTTGTATCAAGCCGTGACGCAATGGTCATCAATTTCTGCCGGCTTGATCCGACCGGTTATAATTTTTCCTTTCAGTTTCTTATAGCCCGATGAACCAAAGATTCTGTTTCAATTCATTATTTTTCATTGATCAGCCTGACTGATATGGAGCAGAATGCCTGATTTTCAAGGCAAGCATCTCGCTAAGCTGCGTCAATTCAGTCAATTTCAGTCTTGAGCACAGGATTTTTCTCGCCGAATCTGGCTGATTGCAGGGCTTTCAGGTAGTGGTCGAGATTTTTCTATCGGCACAAATAAAACTGCCGTATCTCATTTCCGGTTACAGGAATTTGCTGAAAGTAGCCAGGAAGATCACGGCTCAAACGATATCTGGATTGAAATAATTTTCATCCTTCCAGATCCAGGCCCTGTCATCTGTGCCGGAATTGTTTATGATGATCCTGCACCTGGATATGGGGGATATCGATGCACGTGTTTCGTTCTAAAAAAGACTGGTGGTTGCTGGCTTTTGTGATTTGTATGAGTGGCCTGCTGCTGCAACTGCTGTTGACCATGCAGGCCAAAGGGACCATGCAGCAGTATCCGCTGCATACCGCTGTGTATATTCTGACTATTATTATCCTGTGGTGGCCGCTGTGGAGTACGCGCTATAGTCAAACTACTTTATTATTCATACAGGATTCGAAAAAAACTCGAAATAACTCATCGACTGAGTCGATCAACCA